>JALZLY010000011.1 GCA_030858465.1 Deinococcota bacterium | reverse complement strand
CAGCACGGCCTCCCCGCGCGCGAGCAGCGCCTGGTCGGCAGAGAAATCGCCGTGCAGGGCGCACCCTTGCTGGGGAGACGCCATCAGCGCCGAGGCGAGCGCGAGCGCCAGCCGGCGCGCCCGCGCCGCCAGCTCCGGGAGCAAAAAGGCCAGCGCGTTTGCCGCGGCAAAGAGGGAGTGAATCTCCTCCTTGCGGGAGAGAGGCTCGAGCGACTCAGCCTTTTGCGCGTGAAGCGCGGCCAAGGCCGCGCCGACCGTGCGGGCGCTCGCCGGGTTGAAGCGGGCGCCGCGAAGGGCCTGGTCGAGCGGGCGGCCGGAAAGCCAGGGCCAGACGAGCGCCTGTTGGCCGCTCGAGCCCCCGAGCAGGGGGGCGAGCGCAAGAGGCCCCGCCGGGCGAAATACCCTCGCGCCCCGGCGGGCCCTGGGAAAATCGTGGTTGTCGTAAAGTTTGACGACCGCCTGGGCGCCTACAGCGGTGACGAGCTGCGCCACGAAGCGGCGCTCGGGCTTGTAACGCAGCGGGCGCAGGCGGGCGCCGTGCAGCTCGAGATGACCGGGCAGGAGCTTGACCAGCATCCGCTTGCGCTTCGCGCCGTCGGCCAGCTTGACCAGAGCCCTCAGCTTGCGGTCGCTGGGAAAGGCGTAGACGGCGACCATGGGCTCGAGGATGAGGGGGCTGGGGATGACGGGGCTCATGGCGCTCTCGCCGCGGTGCTTCTCGAGGGCGTTGTGGAGCTTGTCAAAGGCATCCTTGCGGTGCGCCTTGGCGTGAACCTCGCTCACGCGGCCATCCAGCTTGAGGCGGTAAGCGACCAGGCAGTTGGTGCCGGGCTTGTAGCGAAGGTAACGAACAGACGGCTCCTCCAGCGTCACGTCCGGGAGCGCCGAGCGCAGCGCGTCGGCGAAGATCTCAGGGTCAAGCACCGTCGCCAGCCCCGGCAAGCGGTGGTCTCTGCGGATGATGTCCCTGTCATGAGCTGACAGCATAAGCTTCCTCCCGGTTCGGCTCCTTGATATCGGCATTCCTGGTATCGGCATTGGTGCTGGCAGCCGCCTGGAGCGCGTAGAGCGAGGCGTAGCGCCCGCCCGCCCGGAGAAGCGCCTCGTGCGTGCCCTGCTCGAGCACCCGCCCTGCCTCTAGGTAGACGATGCGGTCGGCGCGGGCGGCGAAGCCGAGGTCGTGGGTGATGAGCAGGGTGGTCTGCGCCCTGGAGAGTTCGTCCAGCGAGGTGCTGACCCAGCGCTCGTTCTCCTCGTCGAGACCGACGGTGGGCTCGTCCAAGATGAGAATCGGCGCCCTGCGGATGGCGGCGCGCGCCACCGCGAGGCGCTGGCGCTGCCCACCCGAGAGCGTGGCGCCGCGCTCGCCCAAAACGGTGGCGTAGCCCTGCGGCAAGGCCATGATGAAGTCGTGGGCGTAGGCCAGCTTGGCCGCCGCCTCGACTTCGTCGTTGCTCGCCTCCGGCACGCCGAAGGCGATGTTGTCGCGCACGCTGGCGCCGAAGAGCAGGTTGTCCTGGAGGACCACGCTGATCTGGCTCCGCAAGGACTCGAGCGTGTAGGCGCGGATGTCCCTGCCGTCGATGGTCACGCGGCCCGACGTAGGGTCGTAAAGGCGCGGCAGAAGGCTAGCCAGGGTGGACTTGCCGCTCCCCGACGGGCCGACGACGGCAACGCGCTCGCCCGGATCGATGCGGATGTAGATGTCCTCGAGCACGGGCTGGGCCAAGTCGTAGGCGAAGGAGAGCCCTTCGAAGCGCACCGCGCCCTCAAAGGCGGGCGCGGGCACCGCGCCGGGCGCGTCGCGGATGTCGGGCTCGCGGTCGAGGATCTCCAGGACGCGCTCGCCCGCGGCGCTCGCCTTGGCGAGGCGGCCGGTGTACTTGGCAAAGTCGCGCATCGGCTTGAAGGCGTTCTTGAGGTAGGTGATGAACACGATGAGGTCGCCGGGCGTCAGCGCGCCGCCCAGGACGAGCCGCGCGCCGAAAAAGAGCACCAGCGCGGTGGAGGTGGCGATGAGCACGTCGGCGGTGCGTTCCAGGCCCGCCGCTAGGCGCTTGGCCTTGACGCCTTCCTTCAGGCTCTTTTGGTTCTGGCTCGAGAAGGCCCTGCTGAAGGTGCCCTCGAGTGAGAGCGCCTGGACGATCTTGATGGCGCCTATCACCTCGGCGGCGGTCGCGGCCATTGCGCCCTCGCGCTTACGCTGCTGGCGCGCGACCTCGCGGATGCGGTTTCCCTGCCGC
>JALZLY010000010.1 GCA_030858465.1 Deinococcota bacterium | reverse complement strand
CAACGCCCCTTTGAGTTGTAACAGCGGATGGCAGTGATCGACGTAGATCGAGACAAGCTCGCCCTGGCTTGGCAGCACGGGAGCTGACAGCGTACAATCGCCCTGTTCTCTCATGGTGTCCTCCTGCTTTCACATCCCAGGATATACCAGGGAGAAGGGGAGCTTGGCAAGCCTCTTGAGGTTCGCAAGCTCCCTTTTATCTTTGGAAAGTCACCATCATAGGGTTCATCCATCTTCTTTTATGCGACACGCTCTAGTTATTGAGGTCAATTTATCGAGTGTCCCGGTAATCTGAGGAGAGCCTTCTTTTACAGGCCCTTAGAGAGAGGGGTACATTGTCCCGGCAGCTTCACACCCGGTAGTTACCCGCCGCGCATGTGCCGGTAGGGTACTGATGGCAAAACATCAGGTTGGCTCGATTTCTCACCTCCTTTTCGCCAACAAACTCACTCGCGACTTTCACGTCGCACGATGCTGTGGTTTGTGCAGCAGACCCGTCGATCGAAATCTGGTTCGACCTGCAGGCGGACAGCCTCGAGCCCTCCCGCCGCCAGCCTCTCTCACAAGCCCTCGCCTACATCCGCTCCTTCAAGAACGAGACGACCTGCCTGTAAACCTTTGGAGCTGGGGGTTGGGGGCTTGTCTTTTCCCAATCCCCAACCCCTAGAAGGGCAGGCGGTAGCCCAAGCGGGTCCAGAAGCCGTCGCTGTAGCCTAGCGTCGCGCCCACCGAGACGGGCGCGGCGTAGTTGAGCACGGTGTCGAGGTAGAGGCTCAGCTCGCCGCCCAGACGCAGCGCCCCGTCGAACCAGAGGTGCAGTCTGGGCTCGAGGCTGAGCCGCTCGGCGGCGTAGCGGCCGTCGCCGTAGCGCCAGGCGAGCGGCAGCGCCTGGTGGAAGCCCAAGCCGGCAAAGGCTGCCCAGTCGCTAGATGGCCGCGCGGGCAGGGTCGGCGGCGGGCGGTAGCCACCCCTGGCCGTGAGGAGCAACCGCCCCGGCAGCCGGGGCGCCAGGGGCAGCGCGGTATGGGCCTCGGCCCAGAGGCCGGGCGAGAGGCCTTGGTCGCTGGCCGAGAGGACGGCGCTCAGGCCGAAGCCGGGTCCCCGGCTGGGATAGCCCCAGGGGTCGTGGCGCTGCCGGCTCAGCGTCGCCCCCAGGCGCAGATCGGGCTGGAGGCCGGGGCGCGAGGCCAGGCTGAGGAGGCCGGCGCCGAGACCGACATGAGCCGTCCAGTCGTCGCGGGGAAGGCGGGCGCCGAGCTCGGCGCGGACGCCCAGGGCGGTCTCGAGCCGGGGCCGGAGGTGCGCCTGGTGGGGCCAGAGACCTGCCTGAAGGGCAAAGGAGAGCGGCTCCGCCGTTACCGCCGTCACCAGGCCCGGCTCGCCGTAGCCGTAGCGCCAGGCGGCGTAGGCGCCTCCCAGATGACCCCGCAGCCCACCGTCGTAGCCCAGGGTCAGGGTGTAGGCGTGGCGGCTCGAGTCGTCCTGGCCGTAGACGGTGACGGCCGCCCTGGGGTAGAGGCCGCCGTCCGCAGCCGCGCCGAAACCCAGATCGGTCGGCAACCAGCCGTAGGGCGCCAGGCTGGCCAGGGGCGAGTAGGGCCGGACGGGATAAAGGCTGGAGGGCCGTTCGGCGGCGGTCGGGGCTTCGAACAGGGGCACCACCTCTTCCTCCAGAGGCTCGCTCAATTCCGCCAGGTCGTAACCCTCCGCGCCGAGCTCGACGTACCACAGACTCTCGGGGCCGGGCGCGGGCGAAAAGGCGCCGCCCACCGTGCGGGTGAGGCGCGTGAGCGCGCCCGTCTCGGGGTGAAGCGCGTAGAGGTCAAAGGCGCCCGTCGGGTCGCGGTCGGAGCGGAAGAGGAGCCTGGAGCCGTGCCAGCGGGGCTCGAGGTCCTGGGCGCGGTCGCGGGTGAGGAAGCGGAGCTCGCCGCCCTCCAACAGCGCCAGATTGAGATACCCGCCCCTTTCCCAGACGCTCAGGGCCACCCGGCCGTCCGGCCCCGCCGCCAGCCCGACGACGAAGCGGTCCGGCGGCACCCTCCAGACCTCGCGCCGCTGCCAGAGTTCGCGCCTCTCTCCCTGGCACAGGGTTTCCAGCGCGCTGCCCGTAACGGGCGCGTCGCGCAGAAAGAGCACGCAGCCGTCTTCCATCAGCGAGGGAAACCTGGCCCGGGTGCCGTGGGTCAGGCGGGTCTCCAAGCCCGTCGCCACCTCGAGCGCGAACAGGTCGGAGGCCGCCCCACCCGGCTGGCGGACCGTGCGGCTGTAAAGAAGCGTCGTCTCGTCGAGCCAGGCGAGCGCCGCCGGCAGGCGCTCGGCGAGGACCAGGCGCGAGCTTTCGAGCCTCTCCTCCCCCTCGCCCAGGGCCGCCACCCGGACGCCCTCGAACGGGCTCACCCAGGCGAGCTGCCTGCCGCTGGGGCTCAGGGCGGGCGCGCGGGTGTACCAGCCCGTCAAGGTGCGGCGCGCGCCCGCGTGCGCTC
>JALZLY010000009.1 GCA_030858465.1 Deinococcota bacterium | reverse complement strand
GCCGGAAGCGGTAGGCGCTGGGCATCTCCTCCCAGACCAAGAGGCCCAGCTGATCGGCCCAGTAGAGGTAGCGCGGGTCCTCGATCTTCTGGTGCTTGCGCACGCCGTTGAAGCCCATCGCCTTGGCCAGTTCGACGTCGCGCCTCAAAGCCTCGTCGCTCGGCGCGGTGATGCCGGTCCCCGGCCAGTAGCCCTGGTCGAGGACCAGCCGCAGGGGATAGGGGCGGCCGTTCAGGAGAAAGCGGTCCTCCTGCGTGGTCACCGACCTGAGGGCGGTGTAGCTCGCTGCCGCGTCGAGCCTCTCGCCGCGCTGGTCGCGGAGCTCGAGCTTGGCCTCGATGAGGGTGGGGCGCGAGGGGCTCCAGAGCAGTTCGTTGCGGTAGTCGTCGATGCCGGGGTCGGAGAGCGCGATGCGCCTGTGCACTTCGCCCGAGATGACCGCGTAGCTGTCGTCGGCGAGGACGAGGTCGCCGATGGCGAGCTTGACGTGCAGCCTCAGGTCGTCGCGGCGCAGCCCTTCCGTCACCGCGTCGAGGGCGATCTCCCAGCGTTCCAAGTTGGCGGTCCAGCGCAGCTTGCCGATGGCGGTGGCGGGCAGGGTCTCGAGCCACACCGTTTGCCAGATGCCGGTGGTGCGCGGGTACCAGATCGAGTGGGGCTCTAGGAGCCAGTCCTGCTTGCCGCGCGGCTTGGCGAGGTCGTGGGGGTCGTCCCCGGCGCGGACCACCACCGTCTGCGGGCCGGAGGCCCCCAGGTAGGGGGTGAGGTCGGCTTTGAAGGGGGTGTAGCCGCCTCGGTGCTCTGCCACCATAAAGCCGTTCACCCACACCGTCGCCGCGTAGTCGACGGCGCCAAAGTGAAGCACCAGGCGCTCTCCCGGCCCCAGGGAGGGCGCCTCGAAGCTTCGCTTGTACCAGCAGGCGCAGTAGAAGCCGGTGTCGCCGAGGCCGCTGGCCGCGGTCTCCGGCGCGAAGGGCACGGTGATTTGCTCCGTCCAGGAAACCTCAGTCGGCAGCCGCCAGCGGGCGTCCGGGTCGAAGGCGAAGTCCCAGGGGCCGTTGAGCGAGAGCCAGCCTGAGCGGACGAGTTGAGGTCGGGGGTAGGCGTGCGCGCTGTTCATAAGGCTTACTCCTAAAGCGCTTACTCCTAAAGCGCTTACTGCTAAAGCTCTTCTGTCCGCTGGACACTATAGCAAGCTGCTTGCTCAAGCAGCTTGCTCCGGTCCTCGAGCGCCGGCCTCCGAAGGTCCGGGAGGCGGTCTCAGGATGGGGTGGCCTGCGTCTCCACCTCGGTTAGAAGCACTAGCTCCTGCGCCTAGTGGCGCTGACCTCCGAACCAGCCTCGTCGCCCGCGATCAGCTCTTGTGAGCGCCGCAGCTCGGCGGCGTAGCCGGGCTCGAGCACCCTCTCGAGCCTGCCGTCTTCCTTTGGTCTGAGGTCCCAGAGCCCGCTGTGGTGCCAGTGCCTCGGCCGGTCCCAGTCCGGCCGGTCCAGGATGGGGTAGAGACAGACGCCCAGGAGCGGCACGCCCAGTGCGCGCGCCGTCTGCACCTCGGTGGTGACGGCGCGCAGCCAGGCCGCCCGGCCGACGCCGAAGTGGCTCGTCTCGGCCACGAAGAGCGGGCGCTCGTAGCGCGCCCAGACCTCCTGGAGCAGCCTGTGGAAGGGCAGCCAGCGTGCGTCGAGCGGGTGCTCGTCCCAGCCCAGCCTCTTGGCGCCGGGATGTTGCCACTGGTTGTCGTGGTAGAAGTTGACGCCGACGGCGCCCAGGTAGCGGGGCTGGCCGCCCAGCTCGGGCGAGAGGCGGCCTGAGAGCATGTCCCAGGCCTCGAACTGGCTTAAGCGTTTGCGCGCGGCCGCCCCGGCGTAGCGAGCTTTGCCGCGCGGCGGTACCACGTGGATGACGGGTTCGGCGGTGACCAGGCGGGCGCGCGGGTCGGCCGCCCAGATGGCCTCGCTGGCGGCGATGGCGGCGCGGATGAGCTGCTGCTTGAGGGCGCCGCCACGCCCTTTGGCGAAGGGGTGAAAGTAACCCACCTGCCCTGCCGCCCAGGCCAGAAAGGATATCTCGTTGACGGGTGTATAAACGGGCGCGGTGCTGGTGTTGTCCTTGACGAAGCGGGCGACCGCGCCAGCGAAGCGGGCGAAGCGGTCCACGAAGGCCGGCTTGAACACGTCCAGGTAGTCGGGCCAGCCGTAGTGGAGGAGGTCCCAGACGACCTGGACGCCTTGCCCTTGGGCGGCTTTGAGCTGGGGCTCGAGCGACGAGAAGTCGTACCTTCCCGGCGTCCGTTCGACGAGGTGCCAGCGCACGCCGTCGCGGGCGCTGAGGATGCCCACGCCCCTAAGGAGCGCGTAGTCGCCTTTGGCCTGAAGGTCGTGCTGGGTGGCTTTGATCATGTCGAGCCGCCTGCCCCTGCGGTTGATGTGGCAGGACGACTCGAAGCCGCCCATCCAGAAGGACTCGAAGAGGCTCGAGGAGGCGGTAGCAGGGAGCGCGGAGGCGTCGGTGCTCATACGTTCGGTGCTCATAAGGGGGTGCAGGTGGTCCTTGGGTCAATCATCTTCAGCCGAGGCTTTTTTACAAGGGGCCCATTCAAGGCTGGTATGTCCGCCCCGCGTTCAGGTGGCGATCTTCTCGAAGACGTGGTCGTAAGCCGGAACGTCCGCGTGGCTGGTCTTCAGCTTGGTGTAAGTCTTGAGCGCCTGGGCGACCACCTGGTCCATATTGTAGTAGCGGTAGGTGGCCAGGCGGCCCACGAAGTGGACATTGCTGGTGCTATCGGCGAGCGCCTTGTACTTCTTGTAAACCTCGGCGTTCTCGGGGCGCGGCACGGGGTAGTAAGGGTCGCCCTCCGCCATCGGGAACTCGTAGACGAGGCTGGTGGCGTGGTGCTCCTGGCCGGTCAGGTGCTTGAACTCGGTGATGCGGGTATAGGGCTGCTCGTTGGGGTAGTTGACGGTGCCGGTCGGCTGGAAGCGGGGCTGCTTGACCGTCTCGAACCTGAACTCCAGGGAGCGGTAGGGCAGCTTGCCGTAGCGGTAGCCGAAGTAGGCGTCGACGGGCCCGGTATAGATCATCTCGCGGTAGGGAATAACCCCTTCGATATCGCGGTAGTCGGTCCCCAGCATCACCTTGATGTTGGGCTGGGAGAGCATCTTTTCGAACATGCGAGTGTAACCGCGTAAGGGCATCGCCTGGTAGGTGTCAGTGAAGTAGCGGTCGTCGCGGTTGGTGCGGGTCGGTACCCTGGCCGTCACCGAGGCGTCGAGTTCGCTGGGGTCCAAGCCCCACTGCTTGCGGGTGTAGCCGCGGAAGAACTTTTCATAGAGCTCGCGGCCCACCTTGCTGACGACCACGTCCTCGGAGGTGCGGACGCAGTCCTTCTTCTCGGCCACCGAGGCGAAGAAGGTCTCGAGCTCAAAGGAGGTGAGGTTTAAGCCGTAGAGCCGGTTGACGGTGTCCAGGTTGATGGGGATCGGCACGAGCTGGCCGTCGACGCTGGCCAAGACCCGGTGCTCATAGCTTCGCCACTCGGTGAAGTTCGAGAGGTAGTCGAAGACCTCGCGCGAGTTGGTGTGGAAGATGTGCGGGCCGTACTTGTGGACCAAGACGCCGGCGTCGTCGTAGTGGTCATAGGCGTTGCCGCCGATGTGAAAGCGCTTGTCAACGATCAAGATCCGCTTGTTGGAGCCGCAGGCCAGGCGCTCGGCGAGTACACTCCCCGCGAAGCCGGCGCCGACGACGAGGTAGTCGAACATGAGCTTCCTTTCTTGGTCCGCTCTTAGTCTGCCGCGACGGTCGTGCCGGCGTTGCAGGAGGGCTTTGGGTCGTCGATCCGCGAGGACGCGCCTTGCCCGGCTTCCCGCGCAGCGGCGATGAGCCCCTTCATAGCCCGCCAGGTCGCGTCCCAGGAGAGGTCGGCCAGAAACGCGTCCACCCGGCTCAGCCACGCCGCGCGCTGGGCGGCATCCTCCTCGAGCGCCGCCTGGGCTGCCGCCACGAAGCCGTCGGCGCCCGCGATTCTGACCAGCCCCATCTCCCCGTAGGGCCGGATCACGTCGCGAATGGAGGTGGACACGACGGGCCTCCCGGCCGCTAAGTACTCCGGCGTCTTGGTCGGCGAGATGAAGCGGGTGGACGCGTTGTGGGCGAAGGGCAGGGTGGCTACGTCCCAGCTCGACAGATAAGCCGGCAACTCGTCATAGGCTTTGGCGCCCAGATAGTGGATATTGTGGCCTTGCGGCAAGGTGGCGGGGTCGATCTTGACCACGGGGCCGAGGATGACGAAGTGCCAGTCTGGCCGGGCCGCGGCGGCGCCCGCCAGGAGTTCCAAGTCGAAGCGCTCGTCGACGACGCCGCAATAGCCCAGACGCGGCCGGGGGATAGCGGCTTGATCCTCGGGCTCGGCGAGCCTCTGCCTGGCTTTGGCGAAGTGAGGCTTGTCGATGCTCGAGGAGAAGGGGTGGATGTTGGGGTGCTGCGCCCGCTTGGCCTCGAAGAGGCTCTGGCCGCCGGTAAAGACCACGTCGGCCCTGCTCAGGAGCTCGGCCTCGAGCGCGCTCAAGGCCGGGGGGGCATCCTTGAAGGCCGAGAGTTCATCCATGCAGTCGTAAACGACAACGCTCGGCGTAAGCTGGCGGCTGAAAGCCAGTGCCATCGGCGTGTAGTACCAGAAGACGGCGTCTTGAACCCCACGCTCCTTGAGGAACGCTTCGACCAGCCTCTCCTGGGCCGCGTCCGCCGCTTCGGCAGAGAGGCCGCCCGGCAGGTGGGGAACCGCGACCTGGACGCCGCCGTCTCTGGGGCTCAGCTCGAGCCTCGCCTTCTCCGCGCCAAACACCGGCTCTTCGACGAAGAAGGTGCGCCGTTCGCGCGCGGCGCGGCTCAGCAGGTGCTGAGGCCTCTGCCAGACGAAGTCCCAGCGCAGGTGAGAAAAGCAGACGAGATCCAGCGAAGCTGGGAGCGCAGCGTCTTGATGACCGCTCTCGAATACAGGTGTCGTCACCTTTGGTCTCCTTAGAACCTGATTTTCTCAACATCGTCACCGTGCCTTTCGCCTCTTATCTAAAGGCAAGCCGACACCCGCTAAAAGCGTCAGGTATTTAGGCGGTTCGCATAGATAGATCGTCACGCTCGGCCACTGTCTTGGCCTTGAATTCAGTCTTGACTACGGGCGCCGACATCCCTTGGCACCACGAAGGATGGTCAGCAACGGTGCTTGTGGTTGCGGTAGTTGTCGACAGGTAGCGTGACGGCAAACGGCACTGCCCACCAACCATAGTTCACGAACCATAGTTCACAATTCATAGTCTAGGTGACGGTGCGCACAAAAAACTTAACAACCCCGCAGCGATCCTGCCCTCGTGCCTGGTCCTGACCTCGCGCCTAATCGAGACAGTTCAACCTGACCAGCTCGGCCGCGCTCCCGCGCGCCTCGCTGCTGTAGACGAAGCTCCGGCCGTCCGGCAGATAGGCGATGCTCTCCTGCTGCGGCAGCCGCCTGAGTAGGATGCGGCTGTAATCGCGGCCGGGCTCGAGCGCCCCGCCCGCCAGCACGCTGGCCAGCAGAATCTCGTAGGCGTT
>JALZLY010000008.1 GCA_030858465.1 Deinococcota bacterium | reverse complement strand
GGTCACGGCCGCCGTCGCGGCCGGGCCGCCGCCCTGAGACCTGTAGGCGCTGGCGGGCGTGCGTGAAAGCGTGGGCGGAAAGCGCTCGACCCGCCAGAGGTGGTCCAAGCAGGAGAGGCCGACCGCGAGCACCCGGGGCGGCCTCACGGGCCGGCACCCTCCGGCGGGGCCGCCAGCGGCTGCGCGCCGAGCCAGAGGCAGAGTTCGCGCAGGGCGCCGGTAAGCTCGCCCTCGCCAAAGGCCAGGTGGTGGGGCAGGCGGTAGTCGAGCACGCCCGCGACGACGCCGTAGGCGCTCCGCCGCTCGCCGTCCCAGTGCAGGTCGCGGAGCCAGCCGCGCACCCCGTCGAAGCTCGGCTTGCTGGGCTCGCCAAAGCGGCCCGAGAGGATCACCGCGCCCCGGCCACCGCGCAGCAGGCGAAAGCCCGTCGCCGGGCCGGGCCTGAGCACCATGTCGCGCACCGCGCCGAGCGTGTCACGGTTAAAGTGGGTGGTGAGGCGCGTGCCGCTCTCGGCGGCCCAGCTCGCGGGCGCGTTGCCGCAGTGCCAGAAGAGCAGGCTGTCGTCGCTCTCGTCTACGTCGGAGAGGTCCATCAGGGTGGCGGGCCTCTCGCTCACGCCCTGCAGGGCGAGCATGGAGAGCGCGCCCATCACGTCGCCCTCGCAGGCCGCGGGCATGTCGGCGTCGCCCAGGCGCGCCAGGGCGGCGCAGCCCATCGCCCCGCAGCGGTCGGGAAGTTCGGGCCAGCAGCGCAGCGCCAGGGCGTGGTAGCCACCCTCTTCGGCCATCCTGGCGAGGGCGAGCTCGAGCCTCGAGACGGTCTTCAGCTGCTCGAAAGGGACGTTGTGGTTCGCTTCCCGCTCCTCCCAGGCCTGCGCCCGCCTAAAGGCCTCGCGCTCGTCGACCTCCTCCACCCGCGCGAAGAGCTCCGCCAGGCCCTTCGTCTCGACGGTCACCGAGGCCAGTTCGGGGCTCTCCTCGAGGCCGTAGAAGCCCGGCGCCGTGCCGCCGACCTGCAAGACGCGCGCGCCCTCGATGGCCCTTAGCCCCCGCAAGCCGGCCAGCGTGGGCAGGAGGCGCGCCCGAAAGGTATCGCCGTCGGCCGCGCCGTAAAACCACTTGACCGGTTCCCGCTTGGCCACCGCCGGGTGGTCCAGCAGGCTCATGGTCATGTTGAGGCCGCAGAGCGCGTTTAGGGGCAGTGGGCCACTGCCGGCGCCAGGGCCGATGCCGGACTCCAGCCCCGCCGCCTCCGGCACCGCCCAGACGCCCACGCGCCGCGCGGCCCCTAAGAGCGGCGCCAAGAGGTCGCCGGTGGCGAAGGTGCTGTGCTGGATGAGCAGAAAGTCGAGCGCCTCCGCCGCGATCTCCCGCGACACCCTTTCGGCGTCACCTGCCTCGCTGACGGTCACGTCGCGGGTGACGAGCTCGAAGCCCATCTCTTCGCCGAGGCGCCGCAAGCCCGCCTCCGACTCGGCGGCGACGCGGCGGCTGTCGCCTTTGAAGATAGGTCTGATCACAGAGACGAGCGCAAGGCGTAAGGGCATATCCCTTACCTTATACCACTATCGCTACGCCGGCCCCGTCTAAACCCGCACGTCCAACGCTACCAGAACGCAGCGGGTGTAGAGTGACACTATGGCAAACCGCGCGGCGGACTGGCTCAAACAGGCTGAGCGGGACCTCGAGCAGGCTAAACTCTCGGAGGCTGCAGAGACCTTCGAGTGGGCTTGTTTCGCCGCGCACCAAGCCGCCGAAAAGGCCGTCAAGGCGCTCCATCTGCACCACGCCCAAGAAGCCTGGGGCCACGTCGTCGCCCGGCTCCTCAGGGATTTGCCGGAAGGGGTCGAGGTGCCCGCGCTGCTGGGGCAAAAAGCGCGGGTGCTCGACAACTTCTACATTCCGACCCGCTACCCAGGCAGCCACGCCGAGGGTGCGCCTTTCGAACATTACGGTCCGCTTCAGAGTGAGGAGGCGATTGCCTATGCCGGTGAGATCCTCGACTTCGTCCGTGTTTCGCTGGCCGGGGCCTGACGAGGTCGACCGCGCCGCGCGGGCCTGGGCGCGAGGGCTGCTCGAGAGCCATGCCGAGGTCTTGGCCGTCGGCTACTTCGGCTCCTATGCCCGCGGTGACCACGGCGTCGGCAGCGACCTCGATCTCGTGGTCTTGCTCTCCAGAAGCGAGCTCTCTCCCGAACGCCGTTCGCTGGGGTGGCCGCTCGAGAGCCTGCCGGTCCCGGCCGAGGTGCTCGTGTACACGGCCGAGGAGTGGCGAGGGCTCGCCGGGGGAGGCGGCCGTTTCTACCGGATGCTCAGAGACGAAACGGTGTGGGTTTGCCGCAGAGGCGAGCAGAGAGGCGAGCAGGGCGTCCCCTGAGTGCAGAGGCACCGTTTCCGGCCCGGTTCCTCACGGCGCCAGCCGAATCAGTCCTTGACCCCACCGGCCGTCAGCCCGCTGATGATGCGCTGCTGGAAGAAGATGATGAGCGCCACCAAGGGCAGGACGCCGATGGTGATGGCCGCGCTGATCAGCGCCCAGGGAAAGGCGAACTCGCCCTGGTAGAGGGTGATGCCCACCGGGACGGTGCGCATGTTCATGGCGGTGTTGAAGGTGAGCGCCAGCAGAAACTCGTTCCAGGAGTTGACGAAGACGATGATGCCGGCGGTGACGATGCCGGGCGCGCTCACCGGCGCGATGATTCTGTAGAGCGCCCCGACGCGGGTGCAGCCGTCCACCAGGGCGGCGCTCTCTAAGTCCTTGGGGATGAGCTGGAAAAAGCTGGTGAGGATCAAGGTGGCGATAGGCAAGGAGAGCGCGATGTAGGGAATGATCAGGGCCCAGTAGGAGTTGAGGATGTTGGGCGTCCGCGCGGTAGCAGGGAAAAAACTCATCCCCAGGTCGTGCATGACGCTGAAAAAGGCGCTCAGGAAGGGAATCTCGAAGCCCACGAAGAGGCGGTAGAGGGGCACCAGCAGCACCAGGGCCGGAAACATGCTGGTCATCACGATGATGGTCAGAATCAGCTTGCGAAAGGGCATGTTGAGGCGTCCCAAGGCATAACCCGCCAGGGCCGCGAAGAGCACGCAGAGAATCGTCGCCCCCACCGATACCACCGCCGAATTGAGCAGAAAGCGGGCGAAGGGCAAGGCCTGAAAGACCTGAAGGTAGTTCTGCAAGGTCGGGTCCTGCGGCAAGTAGGTGATGGGGAGGCGAATCAGCTCGCGCTCCTGCTTGAGCGAGGTGAGCATCATCCAGACGAGGGGAAAGGTGCCGTTGACGATCAGCGCCGCAAGGCCCAAGTAGGTAAGGAGTCTGGTGAGGAGATTGCCTCTATCCATAAACATGACCAACGGCTAGCGCCGACGAGGCCGACAAGGTTGTAGGTTTTTCCCTAGCCCCTAGTCCCCAACCCCCAGCCCCCAGCTCAGTCATCGGTGTAGATCCATCTCAGATAGAGCACGGTTATCAAGAGGCTCAAGACGAAGAGCGAGACCGACAAGGCCGCCGCGTAGCCGATGTTCAAGTTGATGGTGGTGTTGTAGACGTAGATGCCCAAGGTCTCGAGCGACCGCCCCGGGCCGCCCCCGGTCATGGCGAAGGGCTCGTCGAAGGTCTGAATGGCGGTCAATGTGCGGAAGATGAGCGCCACGGCGATGGCAGGCCGCAGCAGCGGCAGGGTGATCGACCAGAAGCGCTGCCAGGCGCTGGCGCCGTCCACCTTGGCCGCTTCATAGAGGCTTTCGTCGATCGACTGCAAACCGGCCAGCAAGATGAGCCCGACAAAGGACGAGGCGCTCCAGATGATGGTGATGTTGACCGCGGCCATCGCCGGGGTGGTACGCGCCAGCCACAGCGGCCCCTCGATACCGATGCGCGCCAAGAGGTCGTTGATGACCCCCGAGGTGCTGTTGAAGAGCCAGGCGAACATGAGGCCCGTCAACACCCTCGGCATGGCCCAGGGAATCAGCAGCGCCACCCGGACGAGCCAGCGCAGCGGCGACCTGATGTTGGCCAAGAGCGCCAGCGGCAGGCCCAAGGCAAAGGAGCCGACCACGCTCACCACGATGATCAGCAGCGAGACGCCAAAGGCGTTCCAGAAGCGCCGGTCGCCCCAGCGCCCCTCCTCGCCCGGCTGAAAGCCCATGAGGACGGCGAAGACGGCGACGATGAGCAGGGTCCACCACAGGGTCCACCACAGCGCCGCGGAACGCTTCATGCCGCCGCGAAAGGCCGAGAGCCAGAGGAACGGGAGCACCGCCAGGCCCGCCAGCCGCCAGCCCGGCAGACGGTCCATGCTCCAGGTCATGTCGCTGCCCCAGAGCATGCGCTCGAAGTTTTCCAGACCGATGAAGGGCCGGCCCCCGGCGGGCAGGTTGAGCCGCTCGAAGTGAAGCGACTGCCACAAGACGTTGACGATGGGATAGAACATCACCAGCAGGAGCACGACAAAGGCCGGCACCAGGAGGATAAAGCCGAGCTGAGCCTCGGTCAGGTTGCCGTCTCTCAGGCGCTTGAAGAGGCCGGGCTTGTGGTAGCTCGCTTTGGCTGGTGAGGTCGCCATCAGGTTACGTCAGGTTAGACATATTAGACATATTAGACATAATTAGACATAGGTGTGTGGGGCGGGTTGGGTGTGCCCGCCCCTACCGGATCAATTCTCGAGGATGTCCTCTAAGCCGAGCTGCATCTCGCTCAGGGCCTCGTCGGCAGCTATCGCCTGGGCGAAAAAGGCGTTCATGGTGGTGCGGATGAGCTCCGAGACCTCGGTGTAAAAGGCCGTCACCGGCCTCGAGCGGGCGCCCACAATCACCTCGTAAAACTCGGCGAAGTGAGGCGCGGCCTCCAAGACCTCGGGGTCCTGGTAGAGGCTCTGGCGCGCGGGGATGTTGCTGGCCTGGACGGCGAGCGTGCGCTGCGCGTCCTCGCCGGCCAGGAACTGGAGCAGGGTAAAGGCCGCCTCCTTGTTCTGGCTGTAGGGGTTGATCGCCCACTGCCAGCCGCCCACGCAGGTCGCCGACTCGCCCCCTTCAAAGGCGGGCAGGGGCGCCACGCCGACCACTCCGGCCACCTCGGTGGCGTCCGGGCTGTCGCCCTGGAAGTGCGCCCAGGCGTAGCCCCAGTTGAGCATGAAGACCACGTTGCCCGCCTGGAACTGCTGGCGGCTAAGGTCGGTGGTCATCTCGGCGATGCCGGGAACGGTGATGCCGCTCTCGATGGTGCTCTGGTACCACTCGAGCGCCCGGCGGCCCTCGGGCGAGTCTATGGTGATGTTGCCCGCCTCGTCGCGCCAGTCGCCGCCCGCCGTCCAGAGCGCCTCCAAAAAGGTGCAGACGGTGCCCTCGATGGCCGCGCCCTGGTAGTTGAAGCCCTGCAGGTTGGGGTCGCCCTCCCCCTCGGTGATCGTCTGCGCCTGCGCCATCAGCTCCTCCCAGGTCGTCGGCGGCTCGAGGCCGTACCCCTCCAGGAGGTCGGCGCGGTAGTAGAGAAACTGCGCGTCGGTAAAGGCGGGCAGGGCGTAGAGCGTGCCGTCAATCATGCCGGCCTCGACGGGACCGGGCAGGAAGGCCTCCAGGTAGTCCATCATCGCCGCTTCGCTCTCGAAGTAGGGGTTTAGGGGCTCGGCCCAGCCCGAGGCGGCGTACTGCGCGGGACGCACCACGTCGATCAGGAAGATGTCGATGTCGCCGCTCTGGCTGGTCAGGACCGTGCTCAGGTACTGCTGCTGGGCCTCGCTGGTGGCGCCGCCCACCTCGTAGCCGGCGTCGATGTCGGGGTTTTCGGCGCTGAAGCGCTCCAGAATCGGACCGATCACGTCGGGGCGCTGCTGCCCGCCGATAAAGACGGTGAGTTGCGTCTGGGCCAACCCCAGCGAGAAAACCAGGCTCAGCGCGAGTACGAACAGCCGATGTGCTTTCATGTTGCTCCTCCTTCAGATGTAGATGCCTTCAGCCTAACACGCCACGGGCGGGCACGGTTTCAAGTCTTAAGAACCGCTTCCCGCGCCGCGCGGCTTGAGTTATGGGGCCGGGTTTGTTAACCTGCTGTTACGTCTACGTCTAAGACCCTGACAAGGAGGAGTGTTCTATGGCAGCTGTTGTACCCGTCATTTTTTCCATCTTGGCGGCTCTGGCTTTTGCAGCCTCGAGCCTGGCCGACGCCCAAAATCGCCTCATTATCGGCGAGAGCGCCGAAGCCGTTGGGCTCGACCCGAGGGTGCAAAACGACGTGCCCTCGTTCACACGCATGCAGACCATCATGGAGCCCTTGGTCACCTTCAGCACCGACATGGAGGTCATCCCGCGCCTGGCCGAGAGCTGGCAGATCGGCGAAGACGGCCTCAGCCTCACCTTCGCGCTGCGCCAGGGCGTTCTCTTTCATCACGGCCAGGAGTTGACCGCCGAGGACGTTGTGTACACCTTCGACTGGGTGCTCGACGAGGCGAACAACTCGGTGCACCGCAGCCTCTACGCCGACATCACCGCCGTCGAAGCGGTGGACGACTATACCGTACGCATGGAACTGCAAGCGCCCAACGCCTTTGTGCTCAACAACGTCGCGCTGATGCCGATCGTGCCGCGCGACGCCGACGAGCGCGACTTCGACCGCCAGCCCGTCGGCACCGGCCCTCTCGTCTTCGAGTCGTGGACGCGCGACGACCGCATGGTGCTTCGCGCCTTCCCGGACTACTGGGGCGGCCGCCCGCAGATAGACGAGGTCGAGTTCCGGCCCATCCCCGAGGACACCGCCCGCCTCTTGGCCTTTGAAGCAGGCGAGATCGACCTCTACCAGGGTCGCGTGGTGCCCAGCGAGGTCGAAAGCCTCGAGGCCAATCCCGACATCGGGGTGCAGCGCGTGCCGGGTCTCACCTACACCTATGTCGGCTTCAACCAAGAGGTCGAGCCGCTAGACGACGTGCGCGTGCGCGAGGCTATCGCCCACCTCATCCCCCGCGAGGCCGTGGTCGAGCGGGTGATGCAGGGCACCGCCGAAGTGGCGATCAGCCCCTTCTCGTCGGGCTCCCCCTGGTACTACCCGGGCGTTCCCCGCTTCGACTACGACCCCGAACGCGCCCGCGAACTCTTAGCGGAGGCCGGACTCGAGGCCGGCGGCTTGAGCCTGAGCATCTACACCAACCAGAATCCCGTGCGCGAACAGGTCGCGGAGATCCTGCAAGCCGAGCTCTCGCAGCTCGGCATCGAGCTCACCGTCACCATCGAAGAGTGGGGCGCCTTCTTGAGCCGGGTTCAAGACAGCGACGACTACGACCTCTTCATCCTGGGCTGGAGCCGCAACGTCGATCCCGACCGCGCCATCGCCAGGCAGTTTTCCCGCGAGGGCGGCAGCAACTTTACCCACTACCAGAACGACCGCGTCGACGAGCTTTTAGAGCGCGGCCGCAGCCTGCCGCTCTACGACGAGGAGCAGATGGCCATCTACCACGAGGTACAGGAGATCATCGTCGGCGACGTGCCTTACGCCTTCATCATGTACGAGCAGGAGATCGGCGTCTACCACGACACCATCAGCGGCTGGCAGGTCCACCCCTACAACACGGCGACCTATCAGGACATCCACCTGATCGGCAAGGACCGCTGAGCCTTTGCGGCAAGCCCGCTGTTCATGTCCGCTGTTCATGTCCGCTGTTCATGTCCGCTGCCTGCCGATGTCGCCAGCACGGCGCGTTCCTGTTAGGGTTACCTGTTAGGGTAGGGTACCCGTCAGCGATCCGGCGGCAAGCGAGCCGCGGCCCCAAACCCAAGCCGTCCGTTCGGAAGCCGTCCGCCCACCAAGGCCGTCCAAGGAGGACAGATGAACCACGTTAAGGGCTTTGTTTCCCTCGCGCTCAGCCTCGTGCTTTTCGCCAGCGCCGCCTTCGCCGCTTCGCCCAACCGCCTGATCATCGCGCAAGCGAGCGAGATCTCGAGCCTCGACCCGCGCATCGGCACGGACATCTACTCCTTTAGGGTCATCAAGATGATGATGGAGGAGCTCGTTGCCTTTGCGCCCGACCTGAGCCTCGAGCCGCGCCTCGCCACCGACTGGGAATTCAGCGAGGACGGGCGCACCATCACCTTCACCTTGCGCGAAGGGGTGGTATTCCACCACGGCCGCGAGTTCACTTCTGACGACGTGCGCTACACCTTCGAATGGGTCTTGAACCCGGAGAACGACTCGCCGAACCGCCAGCTCTACGAGGACATCGAAAGTATCGAGACGCCGGACGACGGCACCGTCGTCTTCCACCTGAGCGAGGCCAACTCGTTTTTGCTCAACAACATCGCGCGCATGCAGATCGTTCCCGCCGACTTAGGCGACGACGATTTCGCCTCGAACCCGGTGGGCACCGGCCCGATGATGTTCGAGTCCATCCAACGCGACGACCGCACGGTGCTCACGGCCTTCCCGGACTACTGGGGCGGCCGGGCGCAGGTCGACAGCGTCGAAATCCGCCCCATCCCGGAGACCGCTACCCGCCTGCTGGCCTTCGAGGGCGGCGAAATCGACCTCTACCAGGACGACGTGGTGCCCGCCGAGCTCTCGCGCCTCGAGGACGATCCCGACGTCATCGTGCAGCGCTCGCCGGGTACCGGCTACACCTATATGGGCTTCAACCAATTGAGCGAGCCGCTAGACGACGTTCGCGTCCGCCAGGCGATCAATCACGTCATCCCCCGCGAGGCGATCGTCGAGCGGGTCTTGGAGGGCATCGGCCAGCCGGGCGTCAGCATGATCATGCCCTACATGCCCTGGTTCAACCCCGACGTCACCCGCTACGACTACAATCCCGAAAGAGCCCGCGAACTGCTCGAGGAAGCTGGCTACGGCGACGGCTTCAGCGTGCGCATGCACGTGAGCGACAACCCCATCCGCATCCAAATCGCCGAGATCATGGGGTTCGAACTCTCCCAGGTCGGCATCGAACTCTCCGTAACCGTCGAAGAGTTCGGCGCCTTTTTGAGCCGGGTCCAGACCAGCGACGACTATGACCTCTTCATCCTCGGTTGGGGCGGCCAGCTCGATCCGGACAGGGCCATGATCCGCCAGTTCACCAGCGACGGCGCCTCCAACTACGTCAACTACGCCGACCCCCACATCGACGAGCTCGTCACCCAGGGACGCCTGGTGCCACCCGACAGCCAGGAGTCGGTCGACATCTACCGCGAAGCCCAGGAGATCATCGTCGAGGAGTCGCCCTATGCCTTCATCTTCTATACCGAAGAGATCGCCCTGCAACACCCCTATATCGAAGGGTGGGAGATCCACCCTTACAGCGCGAACACCTACCAGGACATCCACCTGATCGGCAAGAACCGCTAAGTCAGTCAAAGGACGCCGAACCAATCGGTGTCCTTCTTCTTCAGCGCGGATGTTGCCGTTTCAACTACTGCTCGAGCTCGAGTCCCCTGCCTGACCGGCTGGACAGCGGAAGATTGACGGCGCTGGTCGGCTGTAAAGGCAAGAGGCGCACAAGCTCTCCAAAGGAGGCCATCTTGTGAAGAATTCGGTTCCGGGACATTCAAGGATATATCTGCCAAGGATATATCTGCTCGCCCTTAACCTCGCGTTGCTCGCGCTCTTTGGCTTCGGTGCTGCTCAAACGACTTCTCAGGAGCGGCTGGTCATCGGCTCGAGCGGCGAGCTCTCCACCCTGGACCCGCGGGTCGGCGTGGACGTGTTTTCGTTCGAGCGCATCAGCGCCATTATGGAGCCGCTCGTGGTCTTCGCGCCCGACCTCAGCCTCGAGCCCCGCCTGGCCGAGAGCTGGACGTTCAGCGACGACGGCCTCACCCTGACCTTCAACCTGCGCCAAGGGGTGATGTTCCACCACGGCCGCGAGTTCACCGCCGCGGACGCTCGCTACACCCTCGAGTGGGTTTTGGACCCGGACAACGCCGCGCAGAACCGCCCGCTCTACGCCGATATTGAGAGCATCGACACCCCGGACGACAGCACCCTGGTGCTCAACCTGAGCGAGGCCAACGCCTTTTTGCTCAACAACATCGCCCGCTTGCCCGTCGTGCCCCAGGAACTGGGCGACGACGAAGGCTTTGCGAGCAACCCCGTCGGCACCGGCCCCTACCGCTTCGAGTCGCTCACCCGCGACGACCGCCTGGTGCTCACGGCCTTCCCGGACTACTGGGGCGGGCGCGGCAGCATCGACGTCGTGGAGTTTAGGCCCATTCCCGAGGACGGCACCCGCTTGCTGGCCTTGGAGGGCGGCGAGCTCGACATGTATCAGGGCAACGTCGTCCCCAGCGAGCTCGCCCGGCTCGAGGCCGACGAACGCTTCGTCGTCGACCGGACACCCGCCGCGGGCTACGTCTACCTGGGCATGAATAACGTAAACGAGCCCCTCGGCAACATGCAGGTGCGCCAGGCCATCAGCTACATGATCCCGCGCGAGGCGATCGTCGAGCGCATTTTGGAAGGCGTCGGCCGGCCCGGCATCAGCATGATCATCCCCGACATGCCCTGGTTCAACCCTGACGTGATGCGCTTCGACTACGACCCCGAGCGCGCTAGAGAGCTGCTCGCCGAGGCGGGCTTCGAAGAGGGCGGCTTCAGCCTCAGGCTCTACACCGACGAGAACCCCGCGCGCGTGCAGATCGCCGAGATCCTCCAGGCCGAACTCGCCCAGGTAGGCATCGACATGAGCGTCAACGTCGAGGAGTTCGGCGCCGTGCTCGACCGCTTTTTGGACACCGACGACTACGACCTCTTCCTGCTGAGCTGGAACGGCCAACTGGACCCCGACCGAGCCATGTTCCGGCAGTTCACGACAGGCGGCGCCTTTAGCGGCTTCATCAACTACTCCAACCCTCGGGTGGATGAACTGGTCAACCGCGGTCGCCTCGTGCCGCCCGACAGCCAGGAATCCATAGCCATCTACCAAGAAGCCCAGGCCATCATCGTCGAGGAGGCGCCCTACGCCTTTATCTTCTACATCGAGGAGGTGGCTCTGGCGCACGCCGACATCACGGGCTGGCAGGTCCATCCCTACAACGCCGTGACCTACCAAAACCTCCACCGGGTCGGCCTAAGCCGGTGAGGCCGGCTTGAAGACAGGCGCTTCACTGCATTTTCGGTGCCGGATCCATCCGGCACCGAGGGACGCGTCACCGCGACCTCGACACCGTCGCCTGCGCGTAAGCCTTTATTTTTCGTAGTTTGGGAGTTCTCCGGTGTTTCAATATATTCTCCGCCGGCTCTTCTCGCTCGTCTTCATCCTCTTCGGCGTCTCCATCATCGTCTTCGCTCTGGTCCACCTGGCGCCGGGCGACCCGGTCCGCATCATGCTCGGCGAGGAGGCCACCGCCGAGGACGTAGCCAGGCTGAACCGCCTCTACGGCTTCGACCAGCCCCTGCCCGTGCAGTACGGGCGCTGGCTCGGCAACGCCCTCAGAGGCGACCTGGGCCAGAGCATCCGCCAGCGCCTGCCCGTCACCCAGCTCATCTGGGAGCGCATGGGCGCCACCATCGAGCTGGCTCTGGCGTCGCTCTTGCTGGCTATCATCGTGGGCATCCCCTTGGGCGTCATCGCCGCCGTGCGCCGCAACTCCTGGATCGACTTCGGCAGCATGATCGCGGCGCTGGCCGGCGTCTCCGCGCCCAACTTCTGGGTGGGCCTGATCCTCTTGAGCAGCGTCGCCCTGCACGTCAGCTGGCTGCCCCTCTTCGGCCGCGGCCCCGCCTTTACGGGCGCCGTGGCGGCTATCTTCACCCAGGGCAGCCTCGTTCCCCTCTGGGACTCCTTGCGCTACCTGCTGCTACCCGCCTTTGCCCTGGGCACCTCGATCATGGCCCTGATCACCAGGCTGACGCGCTCGAGCCTCCTGGAGGTCTTGAGCCGCGACTACGTCCGCACCGCCCGCGCCAAGGGCGTCTTGGGCCTCTGGGTCGTCTACAAGCACGCGCTTCGCAACGCCCTCTTGCCGGTCATCACCATCATCGGCGTGCAGTTCGGGGCGCTCTTGGGCGGCGCCATCGTCATCGAGGTGGTCTTCGCCTGGCCCGGCGTGGGCCGGCTCATCGTCAACGCCATCTCCCAGCGCGACTTCCCCATCGTGCAGGGCGCCGTCCTGATGCTGGCGGTGGTCTTCGCCCTGGTCAACCTGCTCGTCGATCTGAGTTACAGCCTGTTCAACCCGAGGATCCGTTATGACTAGCGCAGCCTACAGGAGCCAGGCGTCAGGCGTCTGTCTTCTTCCTGACCCCTACGGCAACCGCGCTCCGCCGGCACTCAGCCTGTGCGGCAGGAGAAAGGCCCTACTGTGACCGTACTGTGACCGTCCACACCGCCGCCCCCACCGGCGCGCCCGTGCCGGAGCCCGCACCGGAGCCCGCACAGGGGCCCGCGCAGGGGCGCAAGAGGATGCCGACCTGGCGCAAGCTGCTCAGGAACAGGAACATCGTCTTCGGCTCGCTGCTCATCGTGCTGCTGGTCATGACCGCCCTCTTCGCGCCCTGGCTCACCCCCATGGACCCCCTGCAGCAAGACATCTGGGAGCGCTACGCCCCGCCCCAGGGCCTCTTCGGCGAGGACGGTTTCAACACCCGCTACATCCTGGGCGCCGACGAGCTCGGCCGCGACCTGCTGAGCCGGCTGATCATGGGCAGTCGCGTGTCCCTGATGGTCGGCCTGATCGCCACCGGCATCTCGCTGCTGGTCGGCGTGGTCCTGGGCGCCGTCGCCGGCTACCTGGGCGGCTGGGTGGACAACGTCATCATGCGGGTCATGGACGTCCTGCTGGCCCTGCCGGGGATTCTCCTGGCCATCGCCATCGTGGCGGCGCTCGGGCCCAACATCGTCAACGCCATGGTGGCCATCGCCATCGTGCGGATCCCGGCCAGCGCCAGGATCGTGCGCAGCGACGTCTTGGCCCTGCGCGAGGAGGAGTTCGTCGAGGCCGCTCGGGCGCTCGGTGTCTCCCACCTGAGCATCCTCTTCAAGCACATCCTCATGAATGCCTGGGCGCCGGCCCTGGTCCTGGCGACGCTGGGTATGGGCACGGCCATCGTCGCCGAGGCGGCGCTGTCCTTTTTGGGTCTGGGCACGCAGCCGCCGCAGATCAGTTGGGGCAGGATGCTCAGCGTGGGCAGGGAGGCGATTCGCTCGGCGCCGCACGTCACCCTCTATCCGGGGCTCGCCATCATGCTCACCGTGCTCGGCTTCAACCTCCTCGGTGACGGGCTCAGGGACTTCTTCGATACCAGACTCCAGGATAGGTAGGGGCGGCAGCGTAAAGCCCGTCCAGTAATTGCTCACTGCCGAGACGAACCGGCCACTCGAGCGCCGCTCCTAGCGGCGGTGGCGGCTTCAGGAGCGTCCACCTCCTGGTCGCGCGCCTGCAGGCGCGCGATGACGGGCCGGCTGCGCAGCGCCAGCCACAGCATCTGGACCAGGCTGCCCACGGCGAAGGCAAAGGTGCCGACGTAAAGCCCCGGCAGCGTCCCCAGCCACACCCCCACCACCAGCAGCACGGCGCTCGTCGCGAGCGAGATCAGCACCGCGTGGCTGACGTGCCGCGTCTGACCGCCATAGAGGATGACGCCCTGGTAGTAGTTCTGGTACACGGTCACAGCCGGCCACAGCAGCGTGAGCAGCAGGCCGCCGCCGGCCAGCCTCACCAGGTCCGGCTCGAGACCCATGACCGCGCTGAAGTAGAGCTGTGACAGCGGGCTCAGCGCGACGAGGAGCAAGACCCCGGTCATGCCGAGGCTCAAGAGGTGCGCAAAGCGCCGCAAGCTCCGCCACGCGCCGCTCCCGTCCAGCGTGGCCACGACCACTTCGTTATAGGCCATGCCGAGACCCCGGAACATGAAGATAAAGGCCATCAGGACGGGCCAGGCCGCCAGCGACTCGAGGGCCTGGGGCATGCGGGCGAGCGCCGCGCTGCCCAGCGGCTGCGCGGCCAGAATCAGCAGGCTGGTCAGCGCCAGGGGGTTGTAGAAGCGGTAGAAGGCCCGCCAGGACAGCGGCGTACCCGCCTCCGCGGGCAGTTGTTCCCTGACCACCGGGCGCACCCGCCAGCCGATAAAGGCCGCCTCGGCGAGCACGCCCGCGGCGATGCCCACCGTGCCGACCACGATGCCGGGCGCCCCGGCGAGGGCCGCCACCGTTATGCCGAGGAGGATGGCGAGGAGCCGGATCACGGTGCCGACGCTGACCGAGAGCGAGCGCCCGTGGCGGATGAGCAGACCCTGGTGGAAGCGGCGGTAGGCGATGCTCCAGGTAAACGGCAGCATCACCATGAGACCCCAGCGGGCGGGCTCGACCACCTCCGCCGGCGGGTTCAAGAGCCTGACCACGACCAGGTCGTAGAGGGGCGTAAAGGCGAGCAAGGCGTGCAAGACGGTGAGCAGCACTCCGGCCGTCATCATGAAGCGGTGGATGAGGCGGTAGGCCTGCCGGTCTTTGCTGAGCGCGGTGGAGGCGGCGAGCAGCATGATGATGGGCGCTTCGATGACGAGCGCGAGCGGGAAGACCAGCCCGCCCAGGGCCGCGAGGTGGACGGTGGGGTCGGCGAGGCGAGCGATGACCGCACCCACCAGGGGCTGCTCCAGGCTCATGAACAGCCAACTGGCGGCGAGCGGCCACCACGCCTTGAGGATGTGGAAGAGCGGCAGAGGGCGCATAACCCGCACAGCCTACTGCTTGCGCCTGGGCGACGCTAGCCGCCTACACTACAAGCCGCCTGAGATAACAGGTCGGGTTTCAGACGGTCCTCTCTCAGGCTGGTGACCAGCTCGAGCGCCCCGGTGCTCCTCCGCGACATGCGCGCGGGGTGGAGTCGGAAGCGCCGAAACACTAGGTTTGAAGGCCGGACTACCGAAGTGCTCAGGCGTTCTCGAGAGGTCCCGCCAGTCGCACCGCATGAAGGATCGCTTCGACCATCGATGCCTCGCTCGCCACGCCTTTACCGGCGATGTCGAAGGCGGTTCCATGATCCACCGACGTTCGCACGACGGGCAGGCCGACCGTGATGTTGACGCTCTTGTCGAATCCCGCGTACTTGGCCGGAATGTGGCCCTGATCGTGATACATCACGACGACGACATCGAACCTGCCCTGGCTCGCGTGCCAGAAGACGGTATCCGGCGGGTGCGGCCCGGAAGCTTGAATTCCCTGTCTCTTTGCGGCTTCGATCGCGGGGGCGATCTCGCGGATCTCTTCGTCGCCGAACAAGCCACTCTCACCGGCATGCGGGTTGAGGCCCGCGACAGCAATCCGAGGTTGGGAGATCCCAGCCCCCTCGAGAACCGTGTGGGCCAGCTCGGTAACCCTGAGAATTCGGTCTCGCTTCACCCGGCGGATGGCTTCAGCCAAACTCACGTGAGTAGACACATGAATCACCCGGAGGGTTGGTCCGGCCAGCATCATGGCGTAGTCCCTGGTGTTGGTAAGAGCTGCCAGCATCTCGGTATGTCCGGGGTAAGGAACGTTGGCTAGCGCCAGCGCCTCCTTGTTGATCGGTCCGGTCACGATCGCCGCGATCTCCCCTTTCAAGGCTAGTTTGACGGCGTGTTCGATGTATTCGGCTGCGGCCTTGCCCGCCTCTGCCGTGACTTTACCCCAGCGATGGCTTCCCGCCTTGACATTCTGAAGGTCGATGACTTCGACGTCATCAGGCAAGGGCTGCCCCCCTGGAAGAGCGCCCTTATCCGCAAGGGCACGGGCCGCCTGCTCGAGCACAGCCTCATCACCGATGATCGTCAGTTTGCATACCGCCAGAACGTCCTGCTGGCGCACCGCTTTGAGGGTGATTTCAGGACCGATGCCGGCGGGGTCGCCCATGGTAATGGCGACTCGAGGCTTACGGCTGTGCTTGCTTATCATGCCTGCCTTTCGGAATGCTTCGCGACGCCTCAGCGGAAGAGCGTGGTAGGTAGCCATAGCACGAGCCCGCTAAAGAAAACAAGCAGGAAAAGGATGACCACCATGACGAACAGATACGGAACGCTTTCGCGTGCAACACCCAGTACAGGAGTTTTGGCGATATGAGCAGAGATCATCATCGTTGTGCCGACCGGCGGGGTGAACAAGCCGATCGCAAGGCCAAAGACCATGACCACGCCGAAATGAATGGGGTCGATACCGACCGCGCGCACGACCGGAAGCAAGATCGGCCCGAACAGGAGAACACCTGGAGACACGTCCAAAATGGTGCCGGCGAGCAAAAACATCAGGGCGAGCAAGGATAGGAGAACAACTGGGTTGTCGATCGTCCCGCCGATACTGGTCGCGAGCGCTTGGGGAATGAGCGAGTAGGCGAGAAGCCAGGTTATGAAGCCAGCGGTCGAGATAACGATCATGACGACCGCCGATGAGACGACCGTTTCGACGCACGCCCGGTACAGCAACGGCATACTCCAGCGGCGGTAGATTAGGCCCAGCAGCAGCGCGTAAAGAACAGCGGCGACGGAAGCCTCCGTGGCGGTAAACACCCCCGCCATGATGCCCCCGAGGATGATCAGGACGAGTCCGAGCGCCGGCAGCGCCCGGACTCCGGCGACGAGCACGTCACGAACGCTGGCACGCTCATACTTTTGGTAGCCGCGCTTCTTGGCGAGATAGGTGGTCATCAGGATCATGCCGAGAGCGACCATCACGCCCGGCACGATGCCGCCGAAGAACAGCTCGCGGATGGACAGCTGCGTGGCCACTCCCGCCAGAATCATGGGGATGCTCGGCGGGATGATGATGCCCATGGTGGACGAGGTGGCGTTGATCGCGGCCGCGAAGCGGGCGTGATAGCCCTCGCGCTTCATGGCGGGAATTAAAATGGAGCCGAGTGCGCTCGAGTCGGCTATCGCGGACCCGGAGACACCTCCGAAGAACATGCTCGCGACGATCGAGACGTTGGCGAGGCCACCGCGCAGGTGCCCGACAAGCGTGCGGCTGAAGTTGATGATCTGCTCGGACAGGCCGCTGCCGTTCATCAGAGCGCCGGCGAGAATGAAAAACGGGATCGCCAGGAACGGAAACGAGTCCAGGCTGGTAAACATCCGTTGGAATACGGCCAGCATGGGTAGGGGTGTCTCGTTGACCAGGTAGGCGACGCCGGCGAGACCGAGCGCGAAGGCAATCGGCACCCCGATTGCCAGCAGCACCGCGAAAATACCGAGAAGCAGCAGCACCCGTCACTCACCTTCTTCGCGGAGCGGTTCACCCGTTCTCCACGAGCGCACGATGCGCAAGATGGTCTCGAGGTTGAACAAGAACATCACCGCGCCGCTGACAGGCAAGGCGGCGTAGGCATAGCCCATAGGATACCTGAGCGCGCTCGAGCGCTGGTTCATGGTGCGCTCGACGAGCTGCCAGCCGTGAATGCTCATCAGGTAAAAGAAGTAGCCCAGGATTATAGCAGCCAGGAGCTGCACGAGCACACGTCCCGCGGGCGGCAGCCGGTTGGGCAAGAGGTCGATGCTTATATGCGCCCCTCTGCGGTACACGACCGCGCCACCCAAGAAGACAAGCCAGATCATGAGGTGACGGCTGACTTCCTCCGTCCAGTCGAGCGGCTGGCCGAACACGTAGCGGGTGAAGACCTGCGAGCCTATAAAGGCGACCATTAGAACCAGCACAAGCACCAGCCCGAACATCAGGGTGCGCTCGAACCAGTCGAGGGTGCGGGTCATTCTCTATTCTCCAAGCGCTCTCCTCCAAGAGGGTGAGCCCCGGCCGCGCGGCGGCCGGGAATCGGCGTCAGTAGCTCTGGCCTACTTCTTGAATGGCGTTATAGAGCTCTTCGAAACCTTCGTACTGCAAAAAGCTCTGCTGAACATCGCCGGCGGCTTCACGCCACGGCCCAATGTCCGGTTCCGTGATGGTCATGTGCTGCTCGATCTCTTGCCAATAGTGACTGTCGAGGTCGGCAAGCAGTTCGTCGTTGTAAACCCGCGCGTCTTGAGCGGCGCGAACGAGCGCCTCCTGAAGGTCCGGCTCGAGGCTGCTGTAGCGGTCCTCGCTTATGACGATCATCATGAAGCCGACCAAGTGGTTGGTCAGCGCCAGGTAATCCACCACCTCATAAAAGCGGTTCGCGTAAATCACCCCGAGCGGGTTCTCCTGCCCGTCGACGACACCTTGCTGCAGCGCGTTATAGACCTCCGTGAAGGCCATGGGGGTGGGGTTGGCGCCGAGCGCACGCCAGGTGGCTAAGTGCGCTTCCATCTCCGGAACGCGAATCCGCATGCCCCGAACGTCTTCCACCGTGTTCACGGGCCGGCTCGTGGTGAGGATACGCGGGGTGCGCATCAGGTAGCCAAGGGAGCGGATTCCGGTGCTCTCGACGAGCCGGTCGGTAATCAGTTCACCCGCTTCGCCTTCCATGACGGCGCGGACATGATCCTCGTTGCGGAACAGGAAGGGGAACTCGAGGATGGCCATGGCGGGATCGAAGTTCTGGAGGATGCCGCCGAGCACCGAGCCGTCGATGGTACCGAGCTGAATGCCTTCGGCGACATCACGCTCACCGCCGAGTGCGCCACCGACAACCACCTCGATATTGATGCGGCCGTCGCTGTACTCGTTGGCGAGACGCGCGAACTCCACGAGCGATTGGCTCTGGTGATCGTCCGCTGCATACGCTGAAGCGAACACCATCTCTACCTCTTGGGCTGCCGCGTTGGCGAACACGCCGAGCGCCAACATAATGACCGTTGCTTGCGCAAAACACCTCAAGGCTTTCATGTCCTACCTCCTTCGTTGCGTCGTTTCAAGCCGCTCGCCGTAAGGCGCGGCGGCCAGGGCAACCACTAGCTGGGCGCGGAGAGGGCGTCGACGCCCTCTCCGCTCAGGTGACGGACGACATGAAGAAGCGCGTTCTTCCCGCCAAAGCCGCCTGCTTTCGTAATGATGGGGAGGCGATCTGCACTCCCACCTTGGACAAAGCCAAAGGGCAGGCCGGGGGCGACCTCACCTTGGATAACGATCTCGCTTGCCGACAGAGCTCGAAGCGTGCGGTAGGCTGTTTCTCCGCCGGTCACAAAGATGCAGCGCGGTTTCGTTGCTGTGATGAGACGGCGGGCGTACTGGGCTATAGCGTCAGCGAAAACACCTGTTTCGGCTCTACCGGCAGGCGACTGGAGAGCAAGGTGAGCTGTAGCAAGGTGAGCCGCCGCACGTTCTTGGCTGGCGGCGAAGCCCGCTGTGGCGGTGAGCGTTATGGTGTGCACCGTCTCCCATTCCTTTAGAACGTCGAGCTGCTCGCGGTTCACCGGGTTCATCGATCCGCACAAGATCAGTATACCCGCCGACCCGACGGTCTTCGGGGGAGGCGCCTTGGCGTCTGTGTCCGCTGCCGGCCGCAGGCTCTTGGCCAGGTGCCGAGCGAGACCGGCCGTCCCCACCAGCAAGACCTTCTTCGGCAGGTCTTGCGCCGAGCGCGCGATCACCGCGAGATGCTGCTCGGTCGCAGCGTCTACAACGCAGTAGCCGTTTTGCGAAAACGACCGCCGAAGCGCTTCCGTCAGCGCGCCAGCACCGCGCTCGACGGTCTCCATGCCGATAGTCCCGACGGACACCCCGGCCTGGCGGCGGAGAAGCGTCGGTATGTGGGAGGTCGCCGCTGCACCGACGGGATCCTGCCCTGCTGCGGCGTCCTCGAGAGGAACACCCCATAGCAACTGGCGAGCAGCGACGGTCGTCCGCCCCTCTGCCGGTAGGGCCGGCGCGACCAGAACGCCAGCACACCCAGAGGCGCGCCTCAGCGCCTCGGTTTCGGTCGCTACCGGGCCACGCAAGGTCGAGTCGATCTTCTTGTAGAGGATCGCCTCGGGCCCCTCGAGCCACGGCCTGAGACGAGCCTCGATCTTGGCTCGAGCCTCCTCGGCGCCGGCATGACGCGTCTCTGTGTTCACCACCCGCACGGCAGCGTTCGGCGGAGCGCCGTCCACTGCCATGAGGCCGTCCACGGCGATGGAGACGGGCGTCTGTGGACGGGCGAACACCGCGGCGACCTCGCATGCACCCGTAAAGTCATCCGCCACGACCAGCACATGGGTCATTCCGGAGCACCTGCGGCCTGAAGATCGGCCGGGGCCCCGGCGACGGTGACGGTCGCCCCGTGGGCGCGGGCAGCCTCAAGCTGTTCGCTCGAGATGCGGCTGTCGGTGATGAGCTCGTCGACCTTCTCGAGCGTGGTTATCTCGCAGAATGCCGCCAGGCCGAACTTCGAGGCGTCGGCCAGAACGACCACCCGGCGGGAGGCTCGGATCAGCTTGCGCTTGGTTGCAACCACATCGATCGAGGTGTCGCTCAGGGAGCGCTCAGCTACGCTGTGGACGCCGACGAAGGCGATATCGACGTGAATACGGTCGAGGAAGTCCCCTCCCGGCTCCCCTACCAGCGTGTATGATCCCTGCCGGAGCGTCCCGCCGGGAACCACCAAGCCGGCATGAGAGATAGGCGCGAAGAGCATGGCGATGTTCAGATCATTCGTCAGCGCGGTGACGCGCACGCCTCGTTTGACCACTTCTTTGGCAGCCTCGAGCACCGTCGAGCTGGAGTCGAAGATCACGCTCCAACCGTTCTCCACGCGTCCAGCGGCGAGCTTTCCGATGGCTCGCTTCGCCTCATGATTTTGATGGACGCCTATGGCGAAGTCAGGCTCGAAGGTCGTACTCGGGAGTGTCGGTAGATTCGCTCCGCCATAACTGCGCTGCAGGTAACCATGCCGATTGAGGAAATCGAGGTCGCGCCTCACGGTGCTTTCGGAGAACGACGAATGCCTGGCCAACTCCTTGATCGATGCGGCGCCACGCTGTTGGATAAAGTCAAGCAACACGGCGCGTCGCTGCGCGGGTATCACGGCTTGCCCTCCTCATGATTGAAACGTCGGTCTGAGACGTAGGTCTGAGGCGTCGGTACTAGCTATATCACAGCCAGATTAGCATAGAGTTGCAAACTATGCCAAACTATGCCGAGGCTCTTGTAAAGATGACGGCCGAGAGGCGGGTCTCGGACCCAGGCAGAGGGCCAAGACGGAGGCTGTAACCGAGCTGTGAGGTCGCGGCTTGCCAGTCAGGAGAAGCCAGAGAGGAGAAGGAAGTGAGAATCGTCGATATTCAAGAGCGCACCGTGTCGATCGCCTCGGATATCCGCAACGCCTATATCGACTTCAGCAAGATGAACGTCTCGGTCGTTGCCGTCTACACCGATGTGGACGTGAACGGCCAGAGGGTGATCGGCTACGGCTTCAACTCGAACGGCCGTTACGCCCAGGGCTGCATCCTGCGCGAGCGCATCATCCCGCGCATCATGAACGCCGAGCCCAAAAGCCTCTTGGACGAGACGGGCAACGCCCTAGACCCACAGCGCGTCTGGGACGTCATGATGATGAACGAGAAGCCCGGCGGTCACGGCGAGCGCTCCGTGGCGGTAGGCGTCATCGACATGGCCCTCTGGGACGCGCTGGCCAAGGCCGAAGGAAAACCCCTCTACCGCCTGCTCGCAGAGCGCTACCGGAATGGCGAAGCGGATGAGCAGGTTTTCGTCTATGCCGCAGGCGGCTACTACTACCCCGGCAAGGAGGTCGAGCAGCTAAAGGAGGAGATGCAGAGCTACCTCGACATGGGCTACAGCGTCGTCAAGATGAAAATAGGCGGCGCCAGCCTCGAGGAAGACCTCAGACGTATCGAGGTGGTGCTCGAGCTGGTCGGTTCAGGTGAGAACCTGGCCGTGGACGCCAACGGTCGTTTCGATCTCGATACCGCGGTGGCTTATGCCAGGGCGCTCGAGCCGTACGGGCTGCGCTGGTACGAGGAGGCTGGAGATCCTCTGGATTATGCCTTGCAGGCTGAACTTAGCGAGCATTACCAGCCGGCTATGGCGACGGGAGAAAATCTGTTTTCCATGCAGGACGCGCGGAATCTATTGCGGCACGGCGGCCTCCGAAAGGACCGGGACATCTTGCAGATGGACCCCGTGCTTTCTTACGGCCTGGTAGAGTACAGGCGGACACTATCGGTGCTTCAGGAGATGGGGTGGTCCGCGCGCCGCTGCATTCCCCATGGCGGCCACCAGTTCGCCCTCAACATCGCGGCGGGTCTGGGCCTCGGCGGCAACGAGTCTTACCCCCAGGTGTTCAAGCCGTTTGGTGGCTTTGCCGACAGCACGCCCGTCGAGAACAGCCTTGTCGGTCTACCCGAGGTAGCGGGCATCGGTTTTGAAGCCAAGAGCGAACTCTACGCGCTCCTCACCTCCTTGTTTCACGGCGATGGCTGATCCAGCTACCAAAGATCCTGCCCCGCTGGAACCCGATGTTCAGTCAGCCTCGGCCTCGAGCATGACCCAAACTAGCCAACACGCTTGACAAAGCTTCGCCTGTTCTTAGCATCTTGTTCTGGAACGCAATGATTCTCTGGCCGCCGTGCTAGCTTTTCGACATGAAATGGCAGGATTTAAGACGCAGCAGAAACGTTGTCGACCGCAGGAACGCCAGGCGCACCGCCGCCACCGGAGGTGGTTTGGGCCTGGGAGGCATGATTCTCGTGCTTGCCTTTGCGCTGCTCACCGGGCAGAATCCCCTGGCGCTCCTGGGGCTGGTGCAGCAAACTACCCCCAGCACGAGCCAGACCCAACCACAAGTACGCCAAGATGAAAATAGCGACTTCGTGCAGGCCATCCTGGGGGATACCGAGGTCGTCTGGGGAGAGATCTTTGCCGCCTCAGGTCAGACTTACCAGGAGCCCGAGCTCGTGCTCTTCTCAGAAGGAATAGAATCCGCCTGTGGCTTTGCGGGCTCCGCAGCAGGTCCCTTTTACTGCCCAGGAGACTCCAGGGTCTACATGGATCTTTCCTTTTTTGGGCAACTGGAGGCAACGGCGGGGGAGGAGGCGGAGTTTGCACGTGCCTACGTCATCGCGCACGAGGTCGCTCACCACGTGCAAAACCGGCTCGGCATCCTCGCTGAGGTGCAGGCACAAAGAAGGGGCTTGAGCACAAGCGAGAGCAATGCCTTGCAGGTGAGGGTCGAGCTGCAAGCCGACTGTCTTGCCGGCGTGTGGGGCCACTATACGGCGCAGCGGGGAATCATCGAGCAGGCGGATATCAACAGGGCGTTGCAAGCTGCGGCGGCGGTGGGAGATGATCACCTGCAGCGGCAGTCGCGCGGCCGGGTCGTGCCTGAGAGCTTCACGCACGGCACATCCGAGCAGCGGATGCGCTGGTTCTCGAGGGGACTTGCGAGTGGCGACTCTGCCGACTGTGGGACCTTCAACACTTCCGCCCTCTAGGTCATGGTGCCCTCTAGGTCATGGTGGCAACGGGGATGGGTGTCGGTCTGCCACGTCGCGTCCTCAAGGCACAAGGGACTTTGGAGCTGTCACACCCTGGTTTCCAAAGCCGGTATACAAGCCATACAAGGGCCCCAGGTACGTAGACTCTCTTCTCACGCGCTACGAGCCCGTTTCATGACCCCTTGAGAGACGCGGCTTTTATCAGCCATTCCTGATCCGCACTCCCTTGACCCTGTACCCTGATACGGGGTTTATCCTGGTAAGCGCAGGAACTGGAGGTGGATCCGGGTGAGATCGTTAACCATCGGCAGGGCCGCCAAGCTCGCCGAGCTAGGCGTCGAGACGTTGCGCTTTTACGAGCGGCAAGGGCTGATCGCGCCGCCACCACGCACAGCGTCGGGGTACAGACAGTATCCGCAGGAGGTCGTGGCGCGCCTGCGTTTTATTCAACGCGCCAAGGCGCTGGGCTTTACCTTGGGCGAGATAAAGGAGCTGCTCTCGCTGCGCTTCAGCCCCTCGGCAGACCGCTGCGACATCAAGGCTCGAGCGGAGGCCAAGCTCGCGGCTATCGAAGCAAAACTGCAAGACCTAAAGAGGATGAAAGGCGCCCTCGAAGGTCTCACCCAGGCCTGCGCCGAAACGGCCTCCGCTCGCGGCTGCCCCATCTTGGAAGCGCTCGAGGATTCGGGTGGCTCCGACCCACCTGAAGCCAGCGTTTAAGCAGTGGCAGCGCTCATCAGGGCTCTGCAGCTCAGCCGGACCTACCGAGTGCCCCAAAGGCGCGAGGGGCTTCGCGGCGCCTTCCAGGACCTGCTGCGTCCGCGGACGCGCCAGGTCCACGCCGTCAGCGAGGTAAGCTTCGAGATCGCGCGGGGTGAAAGCGTCGCTTATATCGGCCCCAACGGCGCCGGCAAGTCCACCACCGTCAAGATGCTCTGCGGCATCCTGAGGCCCAGTGCCGGGGACCTCCGGGTCATGGGCTTCGAGCCGCACCGCGACCGGGAGCGCTACGTACAGCACATCGGCGTCGTCTTCGGCCAGCGCAGCGCACTGTGGTGGGACATCGCGGTGATCGAGTCTCTGCGGCTCCTGCAGCGGGTTTACGGCGTCTCCGAGGTGAACTTCAAGGAGCGCCTGGGGCGCTTCGACGAGGTGCTGGGCCTGGGTGGCTTGCTCAGCACGCCCGCCCGCAAGCTCTCGCTGGGCCAGCGGGTGATGGCGGATTTGGCGGCCGCCCTGCTGCACGACCCGCCCGTCGTCTTTTTAGACGAGCCCACCATCGGCCTCGACGTCTCGGTCAAGGCGCGCATCCGCGATTTTCTCAAACACCTCAACCGGGAGGGCACCACCCTGCTCCTGACCACCCACGACCTGGGCGACGTCGAGGCGATTTCCGAGCGGGTGATGGTCATCGACGAGGGGCGGCTCATCTTCGACGGGCCGAGCTGGAAGCTGCGCCGGGAGGTAGGACGGGGCAGCCGCATCATCGTGCAGACCGCCGAGGGCTCCAGCCAAACCTTGCAGGCCGCCACAGAGGGCATGAACCTGATCTGGACGGATGAAGGCCGCGGGCGCTACAGCGCCCGCTACGACGCCGCGAGCTTGCCGACGCCGGAGCTGGTCGCGCAGGTCATCGCCGGTATCAAGGTCGAGGACATGGAACTCCGCGCGGCCAGCATGGAAGACGTGGTGCGCGAGCTCTACGAGGGTCGGCGCGGTGGCTGAAGGCGCCGGCCGCATGACGCTCTACTGGGGCTTTGCCCGGGTGCGCTTCGCCGACCTGCTCGCCAACCGCACGCGCTTCTTGGTGGGCGTTTTCAGCTATCTCGTCTATGTCAGCGTCTACTACAGCATCTACCGGGCGGTGTACGGGGTCGGCGAGACGATAGGCGGGCTGAGCCTGGCCGAGGCCTTGAGCTACGTCGCCGTGGTGTGGCTCCTGCGCTCCTTTTACACCAGCACCTTGGACCGCGACCTGACAGAGGAGGTGAGGCAGGGCGACATCGCCCTGTCGCTCTTGCGCCCGGTCGACTTCAACCTATCCAAGCTGGCCGGCGCGGCCGGCGAGATGGGCTTCAGAGCGCTCTTTTTCACGCTGCCCGCCGCCGTGGTCATCCTGCTCGTCTACCCCGTCTTGCCGCCCGCCGGACTCGCGGCGGGGTTCGGCTTCTTGCTGAGCGCCCTGCTGGCCTCTGCCGTCTACGTCCAGCTGAATCTGCTGGTGGGCCTCAGCGCTGTTTTCAGCGAGCACACCATCGGCATTCAGCGAGCCAAGAACGCCATGCTCGACCTCTTCGGCGGTGTGCTCCTGCCGCTGTCCTTCTATCCGGAATGGGCCCAGAGCATCCTCGCCTGGCTGCCCTTTGGGGCGGTGGCCTACGCGCCCGTGTCGCTCTACCTGGGCAAGCTGGGCGCCCTCGAGGTCCTCGGCGTGCAGGCGCTGTGGGCGGTGGCGCTCTACGCCGTGAGCCGCTGGCTGTGGCGGCGGGCGGCCTATCACCTGACCGTGCAGGGAGGCTGAATGCGGAGCCTGTTGCTGAGCCTGGACTATCTCATCATGCTCTTAAAGGCTCGGCTCGCCTACCGCGCGGACTTTTTCGTCCAGGTGGGCTCGGACCTGCTCTTGCAGGCCGTCGACCTCGTCTTCCTGATGGTGCTCTTTTCGCGCGTCAGGGCGCTGGCGGGATGGAGCTTCGATGAGGCGCTCTTCATCTACGGCTTCTTCCTGATTCCCTTCGCGCTCTTCAACGCCACCTTTGCGGCCCTGTCGGCGCTGGGGGCACGCTACATCGTGCGGGGCGATCTCGACCGCGTGCTGGTGAGGCCAATGAACTCGTTTTTGCAGGTTCAGCTCGAGCTCTTGCGGCCGCAAGCCTTAAACGGCGTGCTGCTGGGGCTGGTGGTCATCGCCGTAGCTTCGGTGCGATTGGGGCTGAGCTGGTCGGCGCCAGGCGCCTTGGCGGCAACGGCGGGCGTTGTCGGCGCCTGGCTGGTCTACGGCGGCGTCTATATCGCCGTCGCCAGCGTCAACTTCTGGACTCAGGACCGCGCCGGCCTCTTCCCCATCGCCTACAACCTGATCACCTTTGGGCGCTACCCGCTGACTATCTACCCGGCCGCCATCAGGTTTCTGCTCACCTTCGTCTTGCCCTACGGCTTTTTGGCCTTCTATCCCGCGGCCGGACTCATACGCGAGGAGTTTCGCCTTATCGGGCTGATGACCCCGGTGGTTGGGGTCATCAGCCTGACGGTGGGCTTGAACCTGTGGAGGCAAGGCTTGAAACGCTACGAAGGCGCCGGCTCATAAACGTCTCACGCCCGCTGGCGCCAACCCGCGGTCACCACCAGGGCCAGCGACAAGAGTCCGCTCGAGACCCATAGCGCCCCCGCCGCCCCGCCCACGAGGTCGCCCGCGACGCCGCTCAGGCTCGGCCCCAGCGCCTGACCGAGCGCAAAGGCCGCCGTCGACAGACCCATCGCCCTGGCCCAGGCGCCAGGGGGCAGGCGTCGCCTGAACACCTGGGTGATGGCCACGATGACGCCCAGGAAGCTCATCCCAAAGGCAAAGGCCGACAGCCAGGGCAGATAGACCATCACCGGAAAGAGGCTGGCGAGGGTGAGCACGAGGAGCACGTGGACGAGCGCGCGAGCGCCACCCAGGCGCTCCACCCAGCCTCCCCAGACGACGCCGGTCATGAGCGCGCCGACGCCCAGGACGGCCCAGAAGCCCGCGAGCGGCACCGGCAAGGCCGTGGTCACGAAGGTCATGTAGCCGATATAGCCCGCGCCGTAGAGCCCGTAGGCCAGCAGCAGCGGCGCGATGGGCCGGAGGCTGCCGTCTTCTCCCAAGGCGGGCGGCGCGGGCTCTTGCAGCCGCGGATAGGCGAGCAGGGCGAGGGCCGCCAAGAGCCCCGAGAGGAGCCCGAGCAGCGCCCACGCCTCCTGCCAGCTCGCGGTCAGGGGCAGGGCCAGCGGCGACAGCAAGATGCCCAAGCCCACCCCGCTGAAGTAGAGGCCGACGCTGAGACCACCCGCCCCGCTGGCCAGGAGCAGCGCGGCGCCGCCGACGAAAACCCAGGCGCCCAGGATACCCTGCACGAACCTTAGGAGCATCAGCCCCGCGAAGGGCGGCGCCAGGGCCAAGGCCAGCAGGCTCAGCGCCTGCAAGGAGAGCGCGCCGTAAAAGCCCCGGCGGTAGCCCAGGCGGTAGAGCGCGCGGTGGCTCAAAAGCGCGCCCAGAAGATAACCGGCGGTGTTGGCGCTGCCCAGCAGGCCGGCCTCCGCGTAAGACAGGCCCAGCTCCCACTGCATCTCGGGCAGGACCAGAGCGTAGGCGAAGCGGCCGATGCCTACCGCCGCCGCGGGGCCCAGACCGAGCAGGAGGCCGAGCAAGAGGCCGAGACGCACCCGGCGATTCTACGCCAAAGGCGCAAGCGGAGCCGCGAAGGTGAGCTCGAGCCGGGCGCGCCCTCGCGCCCCCGGCGTTATCATGGGCCATGACCTTAAAGGGCACAGGCAAAGGCCCCCTCCCACCCCTCCTGGTGCAGTACGTCGAGTTGCGCGAAAAATACCCCGACTATCTGATGCTCTTTCAGGTCGGCGACTTTTACGAGACCTTTGGCGAGGACGCCGAAAGGCTGGCTCGAGCCGTGGGCCTCATCCTGACGCACAAGTCGAGCAAGGACTTCGTCACCCCGATGGCCGGCATCCCGCTGCGCAGCGCCGACGCCTATGTCGAACGCCTCCTGGGCCAGGGGCTGCGGGTGGCCGTCGCCGACCAGGTCGAGGACGAGAGCGCGGCCGACGGCCTGGTCAGGCGCGAGATCAGCCAGCTAATTACGCCCGGCACGGTCACCGACGAGGGGCTCCTAAAGCCCGACGCCAACTACTTGGCGGCGGTCTCGGCCCAAGACGGCTACGGGCTGGCGCTGCTGGACATCAGCACCGGCGAGTTTCGCGGCAGCCAGCTCTTTTCGAAGGGCGCGCTCTTCGACGAGCTCGCGCGCTACCGCCCCTCCGAAGTCCTGCTCGCGCCCGAACTCTTTGAGCACGAGGCGAGCCGCGAGAGCTTCAGCCGCCGCTTCGCGGTGATGCTCTGCCGGGGGCGCTTCGACCCCGCGGCCGCCAAGGAGGTCTTGGCGCGGCAGTTCGGCACCGTCCCAGCCGAGCTGGACGGCGCCCTGGCGGCGGCGGCGGGAGCGGTGCTCTCCTACGCCATAGAGACCCAGCGAGGCGAGCTGCCCCAGGTCACCCGCTTTCAGCCTTACGACCCCGGCGCCTTTATGCAGGTGGGCGAGGTGACCTTTGCGGCGCTCGAGGTCTTTGACTCGGCCTTGGGCTCCTCGACGCTGTTTGGCGCTATCGACTGCACCCGCACCGCGCCGGGGCGGCGCCTCCAGAAGGCCTGGCTGCGGCACCCGCTCTTAGACGCCGGGCTCATCGAGGCGCGCCTGGACGCCGTCGAGGCCTTTGTCAGGGACGGCGTCTTGCGTGACGAGGTGCGCAAGACGCTCCACAAGATGCACGACCTGGGCAGGCTCTCGGCCCGCCTCGCGGCGCAGCGGGCGGGGCCGCGCGACCTCTGTGCGCTCGAGCGCAGCCTCAGCCTCGTCCCCCAGCTGCGCGCGCTCCTGGCCGCGTGCTCCGAAGGCGCGCTCGTCAGCCTGCTCGAGCGCATGCAGGCTCTGGACGAGGCCTGCGAGCGCATCCGCGCCGCGCTCGTTGCCGACCCGCCCCTGAAGCTCAGCGAGGGCCGGCTCATCAAGGACGGCTTCGACAGCATCCTGGACGGGCTGCGCCGGCAGGCCGAGACGGGCCGCGACTGGATCAGCGCGCTCGAGCGCTCGGAGCGCGAGCGCTTGGGCGTCCCCAGCCTCAAGGTCGGTTTCAACAACGTCTTCGGCTACTACCTCGAGCTCACCCGCTCGCACTACGCGCAGGTTCCCGCCGACTACCGCGCCGTGCAGACCCTAAAGGACCGCCAGCGCTTTACCAGGAGCGACCTGCAGGACAAGGAGCGCGAGATCCTGCGCGCCGAGGAGGCCGCCAAGCGGCGCGAGATGGAGGTCTTCGGCGAACTGCGCCAGGGCCTCACTCCCTTCGCCGAGCGCGTGAGCGAGCTGAGCACGGTCTTAGCCGAACTCGACGTCTACGCCGGGCTGGCCCAGGTCGCGGCGACACGCGCCTACAGCCGGCCCAGGCTATCGCCAAGCGGCCGCGTCCGCATCCGCCAGGGCCGCCATCCGGTGGTCGAGGCGCACCAGCTGTTCATCCCCAACGACCTGGAGCTCTCCAGGGGCGAGCGCCTCGTCGTCCTGACGGGGCCGAACATGAGCGGCAAGTCCACCTATCTGCGCCAGACCGCCCTCATCGCCCTGTTGGCGCAAATAGGCTCCTTCGTGCCGGCGGCGGCGGCCGAGCTGCCGCTTTTCGACCGCATCTACACCCGCATCGGCGCGGGCGACGACATCGCCGGCGGACGCAGCACCTTCATGGTGGAGATGGAGGAACTGGCCGCCATCTTGCGCGGGGCGACGCCGCGCAGCCTGGTGCTCCTGGATGAAATCGGCCGCGGCACCAGCACCTACGACGGCCTGTCGCTGGCCTGGGCGGCCTCGGAGTACCTCCACGACCGGGCCCAAGCCTACACCCTTTTCGCCACCCACTACTTCGAGCTGACCGGCCTGGCCTCCAAGCTCCCGGCCGCGCGCAACCACCACGTCGCCGCCCGCGAGGAGGCGGGCGGGCTGGTCTTCTACCACCAGGTCCTGCCGGGCCCGGCCAGCAAGGCCTACGGCTTGGAAGTCGCCAAGCTGGCCGGGCTGCCCGCGAGCGCCCTGGAGCGCGCCCGCGCCGTCTTGGCCGGGCTCGAGGCCAGCGGCAAGGACCACGGCGTGGCGGTGGTCGAGGCGCTCCTCGCCGCCGACCTCAGCCGCCTCTCGCCCCTGGACGCCCTCACCCTCCTGCACAGGCTCCAGGAGCAGGCTCACGGCCTGGTGGTAAGCGACTGAGATGATCCGTAAGCTCTCCCCCCAACTGATCCGCGAGATCGCCGCGGGCGAGGTCGTCAACTCGCCCGTGGACGTGCTTCGGGAACTCGTGGAAAACGCGCTCGACGCCGGGGCGAGCCGCCTTACGGTCATCCTCGAGGCGGGTGGGACGACGCGCATCGTGGTCAGGGACGACGGCCACGGCATCCCTCGCGAGGAACTGACGCTCAGCGCCGAGGCGCACAGCACCTCCAAGCTCGAGTCGCTCAGCAGCATCCGCACCCTGGGCTTTCGCGGCGAGGGTCTCTACGCCATCTGCAACTCGGCGCGGCTTACGCTCACCAGCCGCCCGGCGGGGCAGCTCGGCGGCGCCAGCCTCGTCGCCGAGGGCGATGAACGCATACTCTCGGATGGGCCCGCGCCGCTCGGCACCAGCGCCGAGGTGACGCGGCTTTTTGCCGCCCTGCCCGCCAGGCGCGCGGCGCTGGAAACGCCCGCCGCCGAGGCCAGAAAGGCGCTCGCGCTGCTGGGGCGCTACCTCCTGCACCACCCCGGCTTGCAACTCCGCCTCGTCGCCGACGGCGAGGAGAGGTGGGTCCACGGCGGCGGCGGCGCCCTGAGCGTCGTCAAAAGGCTGTGGGGAAACGTCACCGCCAACCGGCTCATCCCCGTGCAGGCCGAAGGGCCCGGCCTGTCCATGAGCGGTCTCATCTCGCGCCCCGAGCTGACTCGGCCCCGGCGCGACCGGCTCTTTCTGGCCGTCAACGGCCGCCCGGTGGACTGGCTCGACGGACTGCTGGGGGCCGTCCTCGCCGCCTACCGCGAACTCCTGCCGCGCGGGCAGTATCCCGTGGGGGTGCTGAACCTGGCCTTGGAACCCGAGCGCGTCCTCGTCAACACCGCGCCGCAAAAGGAGCGCGTGCGCCTCCTGGAGGAAGATGCCATCGCGGCGGCCGTTCAGGGGGCCCTCGAGGAGGCCCTGAGCGCGCACCCGCTCGCCCGCGCTCTGCCCGACTTCCGGCCCGCCGACGGGGTGAGCGCGGCGCCCCGCGGCGCCTTTCCCGGCTTGCGCTTCGTCGGCGCCTTTCGCGCGCTCTACCTCCTGGCCGAGGCCGAGGGCTCCCTCTGGCTCGTCGACCAGCACGCCGCTCACGAGCGGGTCATCTTCGAGGAGTTGCAGGCGCGCTACAGGGCGGAGCCGCCCCTCGAGCTCGCGCGCCCCGAACTCCTGCCGCTCAGCCTGGAGGAGGAGGCGCAGGTCGCGGCGCGCGCCGACGCTCTAGCGGCCCTGGGCCTCGCGCTCGAGCCCTTCGGCGGACGGCAGTGGCGCGTGCGCCGGGTGCCCGCCTTTCTGATCGGCCATCCCGACCTCGTCGCCGAGGTGGTCAAGAGCAGCCTGGGCGGCAGCGACCTGGCCGGCGCCTGGCGCGCGGTCCTGGGCCGCCTGGCCTGTCTGCCCGCCATCAAGGCCGGCCACCGGCTTTCCCACGCCGACGCCCAGACGCTGCTCGACGCGCTCTGCCTTTGCGCCACGCCCTGGGTCTGTCCCCACGGCCGCCCTACCGCGCTGGTTTTGAGCGAGCTCGAGCTCGCCCGGCGCTTTGGACGGCGCGGCCCGCGCGCGATCAAAGATGAAGTGACGGCCTAGCCAAGCCTCTGCCGGCAGGACGCTTGCTCATCTACTACATAGCCTGCTGTAATAGTACCGTTACGCTCAAACCCTTATGATTCCAAAGCAGTTTCAATTCGACCTGAGCCGCTTGACGGCTCGGCTTCTCACGAAAGGAGCGCCTTATGAACCGCGACATCTTCGGAGGCAATTGGAAGCAGTTCACCGGCAAAGTCAAGGAAAAGTGGGGCGAGCTCACCGACGACGACCTGCAAGCTATCGACGGCAAGAAGGATCAACTCGTCGGCAGGCTCCAGGAAAAGTACGGCTACAGCCGCGAGAGGGCGCAGCAAGAGGCTGACGACTTTGAAAGAAACATGGGCTAAGCGTCAAGCATGAGAAAAGTCGCCCTTCGGGCGGCTTTTTTTGGCTTGCCCTGTTACCGCCGCGCCCTGTTACTGCTCGGCGAGTCCAAGTTCACTCGCAAGCTCCCGGACCATCGCCAGATTCTTGAGCGCGTGGCCCTTGGTGGTGTTCAGAAACAGCAACCAGACCTGCTCGAGGTCGTCTTGCAGTTCGGCTATTCGCAGCAGAAAGGGCCGCAACTCGTCGGCGCTGTAGAGGTAGTCGTGCCGCTCCGCCGCGCTCTTGCCGTCCCACCACGTGCTCTTGTTGCGACCGTGCAGGCGCAAGTAGATCATGCCCGCGCTGCTGTGCAGGTCAGGGCCCGGCAGGCCCCTCAGCGGCGGGTAGTCGACGCTCGTCCAGACGAGGCCGAAGCTCGCTATGCTCTGTCTCACCTCGAGCTGGTTCCAGCTCTCATGGCGGAACTCGAGCGTCAGCCTTTCCCCCTCGAAGTGCTCGACCAGTTCCAAGAGGTACTGCCGGTTCTCGGCGGTGCGGTGAAACGAGTAGGGGAACTGCGCCAGAAACGGCCCCAGGACGCCCGCCTCGCGCAGCGGCGCGACCGACTCGAGCATCCGCGTATACATAGTGTCGTCGGCGTCGCGCGCGTGCGTCATGCTCTGGTGCAGCTTGACCGCGAAACGCACCCGGCCGCCGCTCTTCTCGAGCATGCCCCTAAAGGCCTTGACACCGGGGATGGCGTAGAAGCTGGCGTTCAGCTCGACCGCGTTGAACTTTTCGGCGTAGACCCTCAACCAGTCGGACTTCTTCACCTCGGGCGGGTAGAGCAGCCCGACCCAGTCGTCGTTGGAGTAGCCGCCGGTGCCCAGATAGAGTTCCATAACGCTTCTCCTTACTCTCCCCGGCGCGGCAAGGGGCTAAGGTCTCACCTCGAAGCCTGCCCGACGAAAGTGATCGAAGGTGAACGCCTGGCGCAAGCCCGCCCTGCGCATGAGCGCGAACGAGACGCAGTCGGTAAAGCTGACCTTATCGGCGTCCTTAAGGAGCTCGAGCGCCGCGAGTTCGTCGTTATCGACAAAGATCATTCTTCGTCGTAGAGATACTTGTCGTGGTTCTCCGCGAGGTCGGAAGGGACATCACCCGCGAAGGCTTCGTACTGTGCAAAGAACGGGTCACGTGTAGTCGTCCTTTCCGCTAGACGCGCCTCCAATGCTTTTCCTATCAGTTCCCCGAGCGAGACTCCCTCCTCACGCGCCACATACTCGGCCCGGTGCTTGAGCTCAGGCGGCAACATGATGGTTGTGCGTTTCATAGGTGCATAATAACACAGCCACAACCAGGCTCGGGCCTAATTCTTTTTGGATATGCATGAGGAGCGCCTAATCCTCGAGTAATTCTGCGCCATTGGCTTGCTGAAGCTTGTCCCGCTCAACTTCGAGCACAGCGTCCAGATGGATGAGAAGAGCAGGAAGTTCTCGTTCGACCACATCCCATACCGTCTCGAGTCTCACGCCAAAGTAGTGATGGCTGAGGAGGTCCCGAAACCGACCCATCCCACGCCAGTCGATCTCGGGATAGCGCCCCTTGACATCATCAGAAAGATTTTTGGCAGCCTCACCAATTATTTCTAGATTGCGAAGGGTCGCATCCACAACAAGCTCGTTAAGCATAAACTCGGTGAGGCCCATTCCCTGGGTGTAACGCTGGACTTTGTTCGCGCTTTCGCGCATGTCCTCGAGATAGGAGACCTACGCGCCATCTACGACCTCATAGCGATCTCGCTCGACATAAGACGCCACTCGCGGCTTGAGGGCACCCTCCGTCACCAGATCAACCTTGTGTCCAAACACATCCTCGAGATAAAGCGTGGCTCCGATGTACTGCCTATACGTTGGGGCTTTACCGAAGCCCACAAGAATATCCACGTCACTCGCAAGCGTAGCCTCGTCGCGAGCGACCGAGCCAAAGAGGGCGAGACGCCTCACCCCAAAGCGCCTATTCAGCTCCTTGAAATGCTCCTCGAGAATGGTCACGGCCTCTTGACGGGTCACCCTTACAGTTTACTCGGCTAAGCCGATGAGCTGCTTGGTCGGCAATGCATTCGGCGATGAGAGGTTCTTGGGGTGCTTGAGCCGAGGGTTGAATAGCGTTGAACAGGATTGAACAGCGCCCTCAAGCTTTGCTTTTTCACGGCTCGTGGAGCAGTAAAACGGTATGCTGGGATATGCCGCCCCATGCCCCTTTCGCGGACGCGCTCGAGGGCTTCGCCGAGTCGCTCACGGCCAGTTTCGCCTCGAGCGTCGCCGCGCAGCGCGAGGACCAGCTCAAGACGCCCATGAAGAACCTGCTCGAGGCGCCCCTCTTGAACAACCGCCGGGTCCTGGCCCGGAGCGAGGCGCAGGTCGCGGGCCTGGGCGGACGGCCCGACTTCGGCGTCGCCGTGAACGGGCTGTTGGCGGGCTACATCGAACTCAAGGCGCCCGGTCTGGGAGCCAGGCCGCAGCGCTTCAGTGACGAGCGCAACAAGCGGCAGTGGGAGAAGTTCAAGGCTCTGCCCAACCTCATCTACAGCGACGGCAATGAGTGGACGCTGTTGCGCTCGGGCGCGCAGGAGGCGCATGTGCGCTTTACCGGCGACGTGACGAGTGACGGCGTGCGGGCCTTTACGGCGGACGAGGCCGTGGCCTTAGAGCGCCTCCTGCACGACTTCCTGCTCTGGGAGCCCATCGCTCCCGCCAATCCTAAAGCCTTGGCCGAACTCCTCGCGCCCCTATGCCGGATGGTGCGGGATGACGTGGCATTTGCTCTGCGCGACCCCGACTCGAACCTCTCGCAGCTCGCCCGCGACTGGCGCGAGGCGCTCTTTCCCGACGCCGACGACGCCCGCTTCGCCGACGCCTACGCGCAGACGCTCACCTACGCGCTCCTCCTGGCGAGGCTGAGCGGCGCCCAGACCGTCGAGCCCGAACTCGCCGCCCTCACCCTGGACAGCGGTCACGGTCTCCTGGCGGGGGCCTTGCGGGTGCTCGGCAACCCCGACGTTCGCCGCGACATCGGCGTCGGTCTGAACGTGCTCATTCGTGCGGTCAATGCGATTGACCCCGCCGCCCTGCACAAGGGCGGGGGTGACCCCTGGCTCTACTTTTACGAGGACTTCCTGGCCGCCTACGACCGCAAGCTGCGCAACGACTACGGTGTCTACTACACGCCCGCACAAGTTATCCAGGCCCAGGTGCGGCTCGTCGCCGAGCTTTTGGGGACCCGCTTCGGCAAGTCCCTGTCCTACGCCGACGACGAGGTGGTGGTGCTCGACCCCGCCGCCGGGACGGGCGCCTACCCGCTCGCCATCTTGCAGCACGCCCTGGCGCACGTCGCCGCCTTCTACGGCCCCGGCATGCGCAGCCAGTACGCCTCCAAACTCGCCCAGAACGTCCATGCCTTTGAATTCTTAGTCGGCCCCTACGCCGTCGCTCACCTGCGGGTGACGCAGAAGATTCTCGAGGAGGGTGGCGAACTCCCCGCCGACGGCGCGCACGTCTACCTGGCCGACACCCTCGAGTCGCCCGAGGCCAGAGACTTGGAGCAGCAAGGCATGATGTACCGCCGCCTCACCGACGAACACCGCCGCGCCCGGCGGGTCAAGGGGGACACCCGCGTCCTCGTCTGCATCGGCAACCCGCCCTACGACCGGCAGCAGCGCGATGAGGATGACATTGAGCGCGGCATAGAGCTTCGCGGGGGTTGGGTGCGCTTCGGCGAGCAGAACACCGGCCAGACGCTCGGCATCCTGAGCGACTTCATTCAGCCCGCGCTGGCCGCCGGGCAGGGCGGCCACGTCAAGAACCTCTACAACGATTACGTCTACTTCTGGCGCTGGGCCCTCTGGAAGGTCTTTGAGCAGACGAACGGCCCCGGCATCGTCTCGTTTATCACCGCCGCGAGCTACCTGCGCGGGCCCGGCTTCGTGGGCATGCGTCAGCACATGCGCCGGGTCTTCGACGAGCTGTGGATCATCGACCTCGAGGGCGACAGCCTGGGCGCCCGCAAGACCAAAAACGTCTTCGCCATCCGCACGCCGGTCGCCATCGCGGTAGGGGTGCGCTACGGCCAGCCAAAGCCCGACGAACCCGCCGAGGTTCACTACGCGAGGCTCGAGGGCACGCGGGAAGCCAAGCTCGAGCAACTCGCCGGTATTCAGAGTTTTAGTGGTCTCGAGTGGCGCGACTGCCCGAAGGACTGGAAGAGCCCCTTTTTGCCCGAAGGCGCGGGCGACTACTACGCTTGGCCGCTGCTGACCGACCTTTTTCCCCTGCAGCTTGGCGGCGTCAAAATTGGTCGAACTTGGCCGTTTGCACCAGATAAAGAAGTGCTACAGCGACGGTGGGAGAGACTTGTCAGCTCAAACAACAAGGAACGCGCAGCACTCTTCAAGGATTCCCCAACAGGACGCAAAGCGGCACAGCGCGCACCTCAAAACCTACCTCAGCCCACTTCTGACGAGTCCATTGCATCCGTGACAGCCAATAGCCCCTTTCCGAAAATAGCGCGTTATGGTTACCGAACATTAGACCGTCAATGGATTCTCGCTGATGGACGCCTTATTGACCGTCCATCCCCAGGGCTTTGGCATAGTTACAGCCCCAAGCAGGTTTTCCTCATAAGTTTTCTCACCGAGGTTCTAGGACTTGGACCGGCGGCAACCATTTCCGCCCATGTTCCTGACCTTCATCACTTTCGCGGTTCCTTTGGCGGTAAGCACCTCATCCCCCTCTGGCGCGACGCCGAGGCTACCCAGCCCAACATCACGGCGGGGCTGCTGGACGTGCTCTCGAGCAGCTACGGCAAGCCCGTTTCGCCCGAGGATTTTTTCGCCTACGCCTACGGCGTTCTCGCCTCGCCCAGCTACGTCGAGAGTTTCTCCGAAGAGCTGACCTTGCCGGGGCCGCGCCTGCCGGTCACAAAAGACGCCGCGCTGTTTGATGAGGTGGCGGGCTTGGGGCGCACTCTCATCGGCTGGCACACTTACGGCGAGCGCATGGGCGGGAGCATTCCCAGAGGCGCGGCGCGCAACGCCGTCGCGGTGCCCGCCGACTCGGAGGGCTATCCTAACGACTTTTCCTACGACCCGCGGACGAGGACGCTGCACGTGGGCGCGGGCGCGTTCGCGCCGGTGGAGGCGGAGGTGTGGGGCTTTTCGGTGTCGGGGCTCGAGGTGCTCAGGAGCTGGCTCGGCTACCGGATGCGCGAGCGGAGCGGGCGGTCTTCCTCACCCCTTGACGCTATCCGGCCGGAACGCTGGACGGCGGAGTTGACGAGGGAACTGCTCGAGCTGCTGTGGGTGCTCGAGGCGACCGTGGGGCTGTGGCCGGAGCTGGCGGCGAAGCTGGAAGAGGTGGTGAGCGGCCCGGTCTTCGCCGCGGCCGAACTGCCCGCGCCCGAGACGAGTGAACGCGCGGCGCCGGGACGGGGCGACGGCATGCAACCCAGGTTGGCCTTCGACAGCGCCGAGGACGAGTAATACGCGAGCCGCGACGTGCTGGTAGTGCTGAAAAATCGGGTAGCATAGCAGGAGGCAACCATGGCTAAGACGCTCGTCGTTCAACTCGCCGCCAACGCGCTGGGCGAGGACGTGCAAGAGATGGTCACGTTTTTGGAAACGCAGTACCCGGTCGAAACGCTCACGCGCGAGACGACACTGGTGATGGTGCGGTTCAGCGCGGAGGTAGACGAGAGTGAGCTCGAGGACGATATCCGGCAGCATTTCAACGATGTCGTCTCGGGCGGGCTCGAGTGGTCTTAGACGCTAGCGCCGCGCCTGCCGCGTCTCCTTGCGCATGAGCGTGGCGAGTTCCAAAATCATCACGTCGACGCTGCCGGCGATGTCCTCGCGCTCCCCCGGGCTATACTCGCGCGCGCGCAGGCCCGCGTCCAGGCAGAGCGCCACCACTTCCTTGTACTTCGCCGAGATGGCGGGATAGGGCGCGAGCAGCGGCTCTATCTCGAGCAGGCGGTCATAGACGTGAAAGAGCCGGTCATGCAGCCGGGCGAGCTCGCCCGGCTGCATCTTGGGGTCGTAGAGGCTGTAGTAGTTCCACTGCTTGAGCCGGCTGAGCGCCTCGTCGAAGAGGTCCTGGCGGCGGCGCCAGCCTTGGAGCTCTCGCGCCTCACGCCCTCTGCGCCGGGCCGCGGCCTCCTGCGCGAAGTAGGCCGCTATGAAGCCGACCATCAACCCCAAGAGGCCGACGAGGAGCGTGTAGAGCCCGATCACCGCGGGCCGCGTCTGTGGGTCGGCGAAGAGGTCGAGAAACCGGGTGTCCAGGAACCGGGTGTCCATCCCCCCAGGCTAAGCCCTGGGAGCCGAGTCGGACGTGACGCCGCATGAACGTCTGCTCATCATCGCCCCAGCCCTCGCCCCGGTCCTCGCCCTAATCGCCAAAGGGCGGCGCATCCACCCAGGGGCCCGGGTCCACGGGGATCTCGCGCACCCGCACCTCCCAGTGCAGGTGCGGTCCCGTCGCCAGGCCCGTCATGCCCACGTAACCGAGCAGTTCGCCCTGCCCGACCTCCTGACCGGGAACGACCTCGAGGCGGTCCAGGTGCATATAGCCCGTGCAGACGCTCAAGCCGTGCAGCAGGTAGACCGCGTTGCCGCGCACCGTGAGCCTCTCGGCGATAACGACCTTACCGGCGGCGGCGGCGTAGACGGGCGTGGAGGCGTCGCCGCGAAAGTCGAGGCCCTCGTGATACGAGGTGTAGGGACCGCCGTTGTAGGAGCGCCTCGTGCCGAAACCCGAGGTCAAGACGGGGTTGTCGAGCGGATAGCGAAAGGCGCCCGACCAGCGCGGCGTCCCCTCGAAGGTGCGGCAGTGCGAGCGAACGTAGGCCAGCTCGTCACGGATGAGGTCGCGCTGCAAGAGGGTGGCGCTCTCCGGCGGCAGGGTGATGCTCTCGCGGCGGTAGTCGCCGATCACCACCCTGACTAAAACGGTGAGCGATTCGCCGCCCGGGGCGCGCAGGACCAGGGGATAGACGCCCGGCTCCTGCAAGGCGGGCACCGCCAGAACCCCCTGCGCGCCCGTAGAAGACGGCGAGAGCTCATAGTCCCAGTCGAGAAAGCGGGCGCTCAGGGTGACGGGGCTCTCGAGCGCGACCCGGAGCCCGAAGCTCCGGCCCTGCACGGGCGTCTCCGGCTCGAGGCGGATGGCGCTGAAAGGCGCTTGAAAGGCGCTTGGCTGGGGCGCCCCCGGCAGCCTCAAGACCTGGCCGACCCTCAAGCGGTCGGGGTCGGTCAGCGCATTGAACCGCGCGAGTTCGGCCGCCGTGAGCCCGTGCGCCGTGGCGATGCGGTAGAGGGTGTCGCCCGGCTGCACGGTGTAGTCCGCCTGCGCGGCGGCAAAGCCGAGCAAGAAAAGGACCAGGCTCAAAAACCGTTGTGTCATGTCTTCTCCCTAGACCAGCATAGCGAAGGTGCCAAGGCAGCGGATGAAAAACGTCTCTCTCGGCAGAGGCCTGTCCCCAAGGCGCGGCGTCGTGCATACTGTACAAGAAGGCTGGAGGAGACCTGTTTGAGCGATTACGACGAGTTTGGGGATGAAAAGTTCACGCAGCGCAAGGGCAAACGCAAGCCCAAGGTCACGCGCCGGGTCAAGGAACTGGTCGGCAAGGGCGACGGGACCAAGGGCGACGGGACCAAGGGCGACGGGGCCAAGGTCAAGTTCGACGACCCCGATTTGCAAACCCTCTTCGAGCGCGGCGTCCTGAGCGAGCTCCTTTGGCAGATGCAGAGCGGCAAGGAGGCGACCGTCTACGCGGCCGAAGGGCCGAAGGGCAAGCTGGCCGCCAAGATCTACGCCGACCCCAGGGCGCGCACCTTTAGGCGCGACGAGATCTACCGCGAGGGCCGCTTCGTCTCGAGGGGCCGCTTCAAGAAGGCGATGCAGCAGGCCGGCCGCACCGGTCTGCCTGCCGAGCACATCCTCTGGGTCGAAGACGAGTTCCGCGCTCTCCAGACCCTGCACCGGGCCGGCATCTTGGTGCCCAGGCCCGTCGCCCACGAGGGCAGCGTCATCCTGATGGGCTATATCGGCGACGAGCACCCCGCCCCGCGCCTCGCCGACGCGCAACTCTCGGCGGCGGAGGCCGCGGACGCCTTTGAGCAGAGCCTGAGCCACCTCGCCGCCATGCTGAGGCTCGGCCTGGTCCACGGCGACTACTCGACCTTCAACCTGCTCTGGTGGCAGGGTAGCGTCGTCGTCATCGACCTGCCGCAGATGGTCAAGCTGAAGGAGAGCAAGCATGCGGGGGAGCTCTTGGAGCGCGACGTGCAGTCGCTGCTCAAGTCGTTTCGGAGCTTTGGAATCGAGGCCGAGCTCCTAGAGGTCTTGCGCGAGGTGAAGGCTCGAGCCAAGGGGACCCCGGAGGCTTGACGGGTACTTGACAGACGAGCGCGTCCGGCGCATACTGAGCAGGTCTTAGGAAAGGGGTGGTGTCGATGATTGAGAGAATCCTTAATCCAACCGTGCAGTCCGCGCGGCGCTCCGCCCTTTCCAGCCAATCCTGATTCAAGTCTCTTAGTCAATTCAAGTCTCTGAGTCAAACTCCAAAGGGTCAAGCGCCCGGCCTTCGGGTCGCCTGCCGCGCCGCCGTGCTGCCAGGCATGGTCGCCTTTCTCCAGGAGGTGAAACGCGACCTCACCCCAGCCACGCATCATGGAGAAGATACTTGAACCACTCTGGTGATTTTGACCTCGAGGACAGCTTTGAAAGCTTCAGCAAGCGCAAAGACCGCCGCAAACCGGCCGGCCGCCGCTCGGTCTACGACCTCGCCGCCGAGGACGACAAGGGCTCGAGCGTCGCCCTCTTCAGCGACCCCGGCCTCCAGGCCCTTTACGAGCGGGGCCTGATAACCGACCTCGTCGGACAGCTCAAGAGCGGCAAGGAGGCGACCGTCTACGTCGCCGAGGGCCCCAAGGGGCTGCTCGCCGCCAAGATCTACACCGACATCAGGATTCGCTCATTTCGCGTTGATCGCGTCTACCGCGAGGGGCGCTTTATCGGCGACCAGCGCCTGCAGCGGGCTATCGACCAGCGCTCCGAAACCGGCTTGAGCGCGCAGCAGGCGCTCTGGATCGCCGAGGAGTACGGGCAGCTCCAGACCTTCTACCAAGCCGGGATTCCCGTGCCGGAACCGGTCGCGCAAGTCGGCGCCGTTGTCCTGATGACCTTTATCGGCGACGAAGGCGGCCCCGCCCCGCGCCTCTCCGAGGTGCAACTCGCGCCCTACCAGGCCGAAGACGCCCTCGAGCAGAGCGTCAGGATCTTCATCCAGATGCTGAAGCTGGGCCGCGTCCACGGCGACTACTCGACCTTCAACCTGTTGTGGTGGCGGGGCAGCGTCATCGCCATCGACTTTCCGCAGGTGGTGACCCTCAAGGACAACCCCAGTGCCTGGGCGCTTCTAGAGCGCGACGCGCGGTCCTTGTGCAAGTCCTTTGGGCGCTTCGGTCTGCGCCCCGACCCCGCGCAGGTGTTGCGCCGGGCGAGGGAGGAGGCGGAACTCTGAGCGAGCTGCAATCCGGCTCGAGGCTCGGCAGATGCAGGCTCGGGCAGATGCAGGCTCGGCAGATGCAGGCTCGGGCGGCAGGAAGCTGGAAGGCGTCAGCCTCGAGCTCCCGCCGCCTCGGCCTTGCCGGGCCCTTCGGCCGACTCCGCCGCCTCCTCATGGTCCGGCAAGATGTCCTCGGCGTTGCGCACCGCCGAGAAGAGGTAGGCGCCCAGACCCACCGCCGCGCCAAAGAGGCCCGCCACAACGAACATCAGCGCCATGCCCGCGCCCGGCCCGGTGCCGACGAGCGGGCCAAAGGCGGCCGCTAGGGCGCCTCCCGGCATCATCGCCGGCTCGAAGACGCGGTCGGCCAGCGGCCCCGCCATGAGCATCGCCAGTGGAATCGTGATCTGGGCGATGAGGCGCCGGGTGGCGAAGACCCGCCCCTGCACGTCCGGCGCCACCTTGGCCTGCCAGATCGCCTGGTTCGAGCCGTTCAGGATGGGAATGAAAAAGACGAAGAGAAAGCTGGCGAGCATCCACATCGGCAGGCTCCCTCCAAGGCCCATGAGCACTTGTCCCAGCAGGCTGCCGAAGACCATGCCCAGGAGCACGCCGTGAACGCGCCGCCTGGGCCCGCCCCAGAGACTGAGCAAGAGCCCGCCGGCCACCCCGCCGACGCCGCCGGCCGAGAGCACGCTGCCCAAGGCCAACTCGTCGTTGCCCGTCCGCGAGAGGATCATGGCGGCGAGCACGGTGTTGCCGAAGGTGCTCGTCAGGTTGATGCAAAAGAAGACCAGTTGCAGGCCGAGCAGGCTGGGGCGGGCGAGGATGTAACGGAAGCCGTAGAGCGACTCCTTGAGCAGGCTGCCCCGCCCCTCACCTCCCGCCTCGCTCCTCCTGGGCTGAGGAATATGCACGACGAGCAGGATGACGAGCGCGGTCGCCAAGGCGATGAGGTCCAGCACGAGAATCCCCACCAGGCCGACAGGGCCGAGCAGCACGCCCGCGAGCAGTGGCGCGGCGATGGCCGAGGCCGACTCGGCCAGCGAGAGCATGCCGCTCGCTCTGGCATAATGTCTCTTGGAAACCATCATGGTGACGGCGGCGGAGTAGGCCGGAAAGTGAAAGGCGCTGAAGGCTCCGGCGACCGCGCCCGTGAGGTAGAGATGCCAGATTTCCAGGTTGCCGCTCAGATAAAGGACCAAGACGGCCGCCGTCGAAAGCCCCGCGCCCATGTCCGAGAGCATCATCACCAGCTTGCGGTTCCACCTGTCGACCAGCGCGCCGGCGAGCGGGCTCAGGAGCACCGCGGGGCCGAAGCGGAAAAAGCCGACCAGGGCAAGCGCCGTCGCCAGGCCGGTCTCCTGCCAGGCCCAGATGCTGAGGGCGAAGCCGGTCATGCTGGTGCCGAGCAACGACACCACCTGTCCGAACCAGACGAAGGTAAAGCTGGTCATTCCCGCCGGGCGCTTAGCTGATGTCATGCCTCGTTGCCCCTCCCGTTCATGAGTAAGCGAGTATACGGCTTTTCTCGGTTTGTGTAAAGTTATCTTTTACATTCTGGTTCATGTAGCTCAGCTATCTTAAGAATTGTTAAAATTTACTTTAAGGTCAGCTCGCAGCTTGGTCATTGCTGCCAGGTTAAGGTGTAAGCTACTCGAGATGAAAGAGCCTTCCTCGAGTAGCGGCGCCCTGGTCATCGACGATCCCAAGGCCGCAGCACTTCTCCTCGAGCCCCACTACAGCCAGATGCTCAAGCCCTTCTTTGGCGCGGAGGCGAGCGTCGGCGAGGCGGCGCGGCAGCTCGACTTAGACCCCGGCACCGCCTTTTACCGCGTCAGGCGCCTTCTCGACCTGGGTATCGTCAAGGTGGCGCGCGAGCAGGTCCGCCGGGGCCGCGCGCTCAAGCTCTACCGGACGAGCGCGGAGCGCTTTTTCGTGCCCTTCCGGCATGCGCCGGTAGACGACCTCACGGCCTTTGTCAGGCTGCACGACGAGCACTGGCAACCCCGGCTGTTGAGGGGCATAGCGCGCGCGCTCGAGCAAGATCAGCAGGGCGCTCGGACCTGGGGCCTCGAGCTCTACAAGCACAAAGAGGGGCTGCTCGTCTACGACCTGAGCGCGGGACCTGAAACTGCCCAAGGTGCCTCCGACTACCACGTCAGGGGCATCATCAACATCTGGGACACGAGATATTACCTCGGCCCGGAGGATGTGAACGCGCTCAGCAGAGACCTTGAAGAGGTGTTGGCACGCTACCGCCCGAAGCGGAGCGGCCCGCGCCAGGTACTGCGGCTGGCGCTGGCGCCCTTTGAGACGGCTTAGCGCAAGACCCCGTGATAAACCCACGAGAGAGCACAAACTGCCACGCGCCCTCGGGCGATACTGAGGTATGGAGATCGGACTGGCTCTAGGCGGCGGCGGGGCGCGCTGCGGCGGCGTCTTGAACCTGGTGCCCGTCGATCTGGTGAGAGCGCGAAAGCAACCGTTCATCCACACGGTAAGGCTCGGTGGTTGCGGTGATCTCCGCAAACGCCGGGTGTAGGGGGTTGATGAGGTAGTTCGTTTCCTCCATCACCACGCGGCTGGGAACCGCCAGTACGCAGCTCCTTTGCCCCTCCAGCCACAGGTCGCCGTAAGCGCGGCTATCGAAACCCTCGGGGTCACGCACGAAGGTCTCGAGGCCTTCGTCCGCTAGCGCCGTCACTAGGGGTTCGGGGATGAGGATGCGGGTTTTGACGTAACGCGCGAGCTGGTTTTTGTTCTGCAGGTTCACGAACAGCTCGAGGGTGGCGAGCGCCAGGCTGCTCGAGCTGTAGATGATGCGCTTTCCTTGGGTGTGCCAGCGGCCTGGCGCGAAGAGCCCGCCGCTGCCGGTCATCGCTTGGTCGTGGTAGAGGTCCCTGGTTAGCCGCCAGGCGGTGATCAAGGGTAGAGCCCCCAGGCGAGTTGCCTGAGGAGGACGCTTACCGCTTCCGCGCCGGGGTCGGTGTCGAGCAGGCTGAGGGGGGTGGCGCCCAGGGTGGGCAGGGTGGTCTTAAGCCAAGCCCTGGCGTCATCCTCGTCACCGAAAAATTGGACGGCTTCGCGGTGGATGCGCGCGACGCGGCTGAGGGCGTTGCTCTCGTTCACGGTGAAGCCGCCTTCATGCTGGCGTTTGCTGAGGGTGCGCCTAGGGATGCCGAGGAGCGCCGCGAGGTCCTCGGTGCTCACCCTCAGGGCGTCGCGCAAGAGGATGAAGGTCTCGTAGGCCAGGCCTTCTCTGACCGCGCGGATCTGGCGGTCGTCGATCTCACCGAGTCGCTGGAGGGTCACGCTATCACCTCCAGCAATTCTACCACGAAAAACAGCATGAATGCCATATTTCTTGTTCTTTGGCCAGGGCTGACGCATCTAATTCCGAGTGCTCAAACCTGCCTCCAGGACGCAGAATACCGAGGTGCTTTGGAGGTCGTATCTTTATGATCTGACCTCTAGGTCACTGCACAGCATCCTCGCCTCTTCGGTTCAAAGGTCTTTTGGTGTGCTAGGCGCAGTTCCTTGTGCGAAGCAAAGGTGATGTCACCCTGCGGCTTACGATTAAGGTGCGTCGGCCCTGACCTGGCACCGTTATCTTGCACCGTCATTATCTTGCACCGTGGTGGACTTGGGCTCTGTCAGCTTCTGCCATCACTACGTTGACTCGCACCGTCAGAGAGCGGCTCGTTTCCTTGTCCCTGCTCTCTTTGCCAATGGCGCAGGCTTTCTAACAGCCACTGGCCGGCTCGAGCCTGGCTGTCGTCATACTGCCTTTAGAATCGCCATCAGCTGCCAGTAGCGTTCGAAGCGGGGGTCGTTGGTCGCTTCAATATGATCACCTACCCAGCCGGCAAACCCGGCATCGGCCTTTTCCCGAGCGCCTCGGCAAGCCCACCGGTCCAGCGACTGGCAATCTCGAGAACAACCTCACCGTCAGCACGTTCGCCATGATCTACTGCCCAGGCGACCCTTGTCAGGGTTTGGGAAAGCTCAGTCCACGCCCTGGTGGGCGCGCCGTTCGCGCCCACAAAAGGCTCAAGGCGATTGATCTCAGCGCAAGACCCCGTGATGAACCCACGAGAGAGCACAAACTGCCACGCGCCCTCGGGCGATACTGAGGTATGGAGATCGGACTGGCTCTAGGCGGCGGCGGGGCGCGCTGCTTTGCGCAGATAGGCGCGCTCAGGGCGCTCGAGGAGGCCGGACATAGGGTGGTCGCCATCAGCGCCTGCTCGACCGCCGCCTTTATCGGCGCGCTCTCGGCGGCGGGCTCGAGCGCCGAACAGATTCACGCGATCGTCAAAGGCGCCGACTACGGCAGCTTTCTCAACTTGAGGGGCCGCTTCGGCCTGATGAGCCAGGATCCCATCAAGGACCTGCTCCGCCCGCACCTGCCCGCGACCTTCGAGGGGCTCGGCATTCCTTTCGTCGTTGCGGCAGTGGACCTCCAGGAGGGCGAGGCGGTCGTCCTCGACTCGGGCGAGCTGCTCCCGGCGGTCTGCGCCAGCAACGCCTTTCCGGGCCTGTTCAGCCCGGTTTGCATCGGCGGCCGTTACCTCATCGACGGCGGCGTCTTGAACCTGGTGCCCGTCGATCTGGTGAGAGCGCGAACGGCTGCGCCCGTGGTCGCCGTGGACGTGAGCCTGTCGGAAAAGCGCGCGGTCGACCTGCACGAAAACCGCAACCTCTGGCAGAGAATCAGCACACCGCTCAGAAGGAAGCGCGTTCCCCTCTTTCTGGACCTGCTCGACAAGGCCTACGTCATCACCCAAAACCACGTCACCCAGATGCGCTACGCCGCCTGTCCGCCCGACCTGCTGGTCAAACCGGGCTTGGATCACGACTTTCGCATCCAGGACTTCGACCGCCTCGACGAGGCCGTAGCACTCGGCTACGAGGCGACATCGGCGCTCTTGGCGCGCCTCGAGCCGGTCACTGAGTCTTGAAGGGCCACCACCTCCTCGTCGGCGACCTGCGGGCGCACTACCTCGAGGCCGGCAAAGGTACGCCGCTCGTCTTGCTGCACGGCTCCGCCATCGACTCGAGCCTCCTATCCTACGGGCCCAGCCTGCCGGGGCTGGCGCGAGACTACCGCGTGATCGCCCCCGACTGGCCCGGCTACGGCAAGAGCGAGCGGCCGCCTCACGCCTTGGGCATCCCCGACTACGTGAGCTTCTTGGAGCGCTTCGTGGACGCCATGGGCTTGGAACGCGTCCACCTGGCCGGCTTCTCGATGGGCGGCGGCGCGGCGCTCGGCTTCGCGCTCGAGCACCCGGGGCGCGTCCACAAGCTCGTACTCATCGACGCCTATGGCCTCGGCAACGAGGTCCACGTGCCCTTTCTGCCCTTCTTGGCCCTCAAGGCGCCGCGGCTCGCCACCACCTTTTGGGGTGGGCTCAAGCTCAGCAGGCGCCTCTTGAGCGTCTTTTTGAAAGTCTTTGTCTTCGCCGACCGGCGCAAGGTCACCCCCGCGCTCGTCCACGAGGTCTACGAACAGCTCAGGTCGCCGGAGGTCGAGCGCGCCTTTATGCGCTGGATCCGCGGCGAGGTCGGTTGGCGCCGGCTGACCACGAACTACGCCGACCGGCTCGGCGACGTGGCCGCGCCCACCCTGCTGTTGCACGGCGCGCGCGACTTGATCGTGCCCGCCTCGCGCTCGAGGCGGGCGGCCCGGCTCATCCCCGGCGCTGAGCTCCACCTGGTGCCGCGCTGCGGCCACTGGCTGCCCCGTGAAGCCAGCAAGGTCTTCGAGCGCGAACTGCTTCTGTTCTTGCGGGACTAAGCTGCGGCTTCTTCCTCTTTATCCAGCAACGCCAAAATCTGTTCGGGTAGGTCCAGTGGTGCATCACGGTAGAAGGTGTAGGCTTGGCCCGTCAGCTCATAAAGCAGCGTGTCTCCGTAAGGGAACAGCGCCCATAGAGACGTGTCAAAATTGTCATAGCGCTTGCGCAATTTTGTCAACCACTGAACAACATTATGGGCCGCAGGTGATTGTATATCAGCAAAAATAGTGAAGGCGGGTATCCAAACGACCATCACCTTTATCAGCTCACCCATCTTGTTATAGGTAAAAGGTGCTCGATGGCCTCTTCATAATGACCCGTTTCCCATAAAAGCTGAGCCAAGTCATCTCTAATGATTTGCGCTCGTAAGTGTTCACGGGGGCGGGTTGTTTGTAAACAAAGTCTCATTTCTGCTAG
>JALZLY010000007.1 GCA_030858465.1 Deinococcota bacterium | reverse complement strand
GAGGACGCCGCGCTCGTTCACGCGCTCAGCGGCGTCGCGCCCAGCGTCGCCTTGCACATCCCCTGGGACCGCGTGGAGGACTGGGCCGAGCTGAGAGGCTTCGCCGAAAGCAAGGGGATTTCACTCGGCGCCATCAACCCGAATCTGTTTCAACGCGACATCTATAAGCTCGGCTCACTGACGCACCCGGGCGCCGCCGTCCGGGAAGAGGCCGTAGCGCACCTGCTCGAGTGCTGCGACATCATGCGGCAGACGGGCTCGCGTGACCTCAGCCTGTGGCTGGCCGACGGCACCAACTACGCCGGGCAGGACGACATCGCGGCGCGAAAGGAACGGCTCGAGGAGGGCCTCGCGCGCGTCTACGCGGCCTTGCCCGAGGGCGGCAGGCTGCTGCTCGAGTACAAGCCCTTCGAGCCCGCCTTCTACCACACGGACCTGGCCGACTGGGGCATGGCCTACGCCCACGCGCTCAAGCTCGGCCCGCGGGCGCTGGTGCTGGTGGATCTGGGCCACCACCTGCCGGGCTGCAATATCGAGCAGATCGTGGCGTTCTTGCTGTCCGAAGGGCGCCTGGGCGGCTTTCACTTCAACGCCCGGCGCTACGCCGACGACGACCTCATCGTCGGCAGCCAGAACCCCTTCGAGCTCTTCTGCCTCTACGCCGAACTGCTCAAGGCGGAGCGCAAGGGCCTGCCCGGCGCGGGCGAGGTCGCCACCATGATCGACCAGAGCCACAACGTCGAGCCCAAACTCGAGGCCATGCTGCTCTCGGTCATAAACTGTCAGGAGGCTTATGCCAGGGCGCTCGGCATCGACTTCGGGGCGCTCGAAGAGACACAACAAGAGGGCGACGTGCTAGGAGCGCACAGGCTGCTGACGGACGCCTTTCGCCACGACGTGACGCCGCTGCTGCACACGATAAGGACCGAGATGGGCCTCGACCCCGAGCCGTTAGAGGCACTGAGGCGCGGAGGCTACGGCGAGGGGCGCGCCAAAGCGCGAGGGACAGCCGCAACGGGCGGCGGTTACCCGACGGAGGAGTAAGGGAGGAGTCAATGCCACAAGACCTTTGGAACCCCAAGGACGCGCCCGCGGGCGAGGGCCTGGCAAGGCTGGCCTACCGCTCGAGGCTATTGGCCGCCGACCGCAGCGTGGTCAACGTCTTTGGCGGCAACACCTCGGCGAAGAGCCTGGAGACGGACCATTTAGGCCGGGAGGTGACCGTGCTCTGGGTCAAGGGCAGCGGTTCGGACATGGCTAGGATAGAAGGAGGCGGCTTTGCCGGGCTGAAGCTTGCGGAGGTGCTCCCCCTGTTCGAACGCGACGAGATGAGCGACGCCGAGATGGTCGCCTACTTGGAGCGCTGCCTCTTCGAGAGCGGCCGCCCCCGGCAGTCGATCGAGACGCTCTTGCACGCCTTCGTGCCCGCGCCCCACGTCGACCATACCCACCCCGACGCCGTTATCGCGCTCGCCTGCGCCGCAGGCGGCGAGCGGCACGTTCGGAAGCTCTACGGCGAGCGGGCCGCCTGGGTGCCCTACATCCGGCCCGGCTTCACGCTCTCCAAAGAGATAGGCGAAGCGGTCAGGAACAAGCCCGAGCTCGAGTGCGTGGTGATGGCCAAGCACGGCCTCGTCACCTGGGGCGAGACGAGCGAGGCCTGCTACAGGAGCACCTTGCGCATCGTCCAGGAGGCGGAGGACTACCTGGCCGAGCACGCCGCGCCCGAGGCGGTGCAGCGTGGAGGGTGTAGCGACGTGGCGGCGGCGCCGCTGCTCCGCGCCGTCCTGCCGGTCGTCCGGGGGGTGACGGGGGGCGTCGTGGCCGTAGACCGCGACCCGGAGGTGCTGGCGTTCGTGAACGCGCCGGGCGCCGCCGAGCTGTCGCAAGTCGGCGCCGCCTGCCCCGACCACCTGGTGCACACCAAGCGCGTCCCGCTGTTCGTCGCCTGGCGCCCGGGAGACGGCAAGGACGCCCTGCTGGAGGCGGTGAACGAGGGGCTGCAAAGGTATCAAGCGGAGTACCGCCGTTACTTCGCCGCGTACGCGGGCGAAGGCGACGCGATGTTTGCGCCGAGCCCGCGCGTGGTTCTCATCCCCGGTCTCGGTCTGGTGAGCAGCGGCAAGGACGCCGCCGCCGCCGAGGTGTCACGCGGGCTCTACCGCCGCGCCATCCGGGTGATGGAGGGCGCGCGGAGGCTGGGCGGCTTCCGCTCGCTCTCGGCAGCGGAATCCTTCGCAGTCGAGTACTGGCCGCTCGAGCTCTACAAGCTCTCGCTCAAGCCCGCGCCCAAGCCCTTAGAGGGCAAGGTCGCGCTCATCACGGGCGGCGCCTCGGGCATCGGCCGGGCGGTCGCCGAAACCTTCGCCGCCAACGGCGCGCACGTGGTCATCGCCGACCTGAACGAGAGCGGCGCCTGCGAGCTCGCCGCGCGGCTTTCCGAAACTCGGGGCGCCGGGCGAGGGCTCGGCCTGCGCTGCGACGTCACCTCGGAAGAGGACGTCGCGCGCGCCTTCGACGCGGCGGTCATGCGCTACGGCGGTCTCGACATCGTCGTCAGCAACGCGGGCATCGCCTCGTCGGCGCCCATCGAGGAGACCAGCCTGGCGATGTGGGACCGCAACCAGGCCATCCTCTCAACGGGCTACTTTCTCGTCGCGCGCGAGGCGTTCAGGCTATGGCGGGCGCAAGGGAGCGGTGGCAATCTCGTCTTCGTGACCTCGAAAAACTCGGTGGTCGCCGGCAAGAACGCCAGCGCCTACAGCGCGGCCAAGGCAGCCGAACTTCACCTGGCGCGCTGCCTGGCCGAGGAGGGCGGCGCGGCGGGCATCCGCGTCAACGCCGTCTTGCCCGACGCGGTGCTGTCGGGCTCGACCATCTGGAACGGCAAGTGGCGGGCGGAGCGCGCGGCGACCTACGGTATCGCACCCGAAGCGCTCGAGGACTTCTACCGTCAGCGCACCACCTTGAAGGTCAACGTCTATCCGGACGACGTCGCCGAGGCGGTGCTGTTTTTCGCGAGTCCCGGCTCGAGCAAGACGACCGGCGGCGTGCTCACCGTGGACGGCGGCGTCCCCGCCGCCTATGTGCGCTGAGGTGGACGCTTAAGGTGGGCGCTCAAGATGGGCGCTGAAGCGAGCCGCCATGTGGCCGTGGACCTGGGCGCCTCGAGCGGGCGGGTCGCGCTCGGCGTGCTCGAAGGGGGCAGGCTCGAGGTCACGGTCCTGCACCGCTTCCATAACGAGCCCGCGTCGCTGCGCGGCCACCTCTACTGGGACGTCTTGGGCCTGTGGCGCGAGGTCCTGCGCGGGCTCAAACTTGCCGCGGCCGCGGGGCCCGTCGCCAGCGTCGGGGTGGACAGCTGGGCCGTGGACTACGTCCTTCTCGACGAGGACGGCCTGCTCATGGACGGCGCGCACCACTACCGCGACGCCCGCACGGACGGGGTGATGGAGGACGCCTTCAAGACGCTCTCCCGGAGCGAGCTTTACGAGCGGACGGGTCTGCAGTTTTTGCCCTTCAACACCCTCTACCAGCTCCTGGCGGTCAAGCGCGACCTGCCCGGCCTGCTGGCGCGCGCGGCGCGGCTGGTGATGATTCCCGACCTCTTTCACTACTGGCTGGGCGGGCGCATCGTGGGCGAAAGGACCAACGCCTCGACCACGCAGCTTTTCGACCCCCGTACCGCTGCCTGGTCGCCGGAGGTCTTGGCGGCCTTTGGACTCCCTCCGCAGCTGTTGCCCGAACTGGTCGAGCCGGGCACCGTCCTCGGCACGCTCACGAACGAGGTCGCCCGCGACACGGGCCTGGCGGGCACCGCCCTGATCGCGCCCGCCACGCACGACACCGCCTCGGCGGTGGCGGCCGTGCCCGCCGAGGGGGAGGGCTGGGCGTTCGTCTCGAGCGGCACCTGGTCGCTCGTCGGCGTCGAGACGGGGGCGCCCGTCCTCACGGCGGCGGCCCTGGGGGCGAACTTGAGCAACGAGGCGGGGGTGCGCGGCAGCACCCGGCTTCTCAAGAACGTGATGGGCCTGTGGATTTTGCAGGAATGCCGCGCCGCCTGGGGCGAGCCCGGCTTCGAGAGCCTCCTGGGCGAAGCCGAGGCGCACGGGCCGCTCGGCCTTCTCATCGACCCTGACGACGCGCGGCTGCTGCCACCCGGCCCGGACATGCCGGAGCGCGTCTGTAGGCTCGTCGCCGAGAGGCACGGCCGCACGCTGACCTCGCGCGCCACGGTCACGCGCTGCGTCCTGGAAAGCCTGGCCGCGCGCTACGCCGAGGTCTTAAACGGGCTCGAGCGGGTGACGGGCCTGCGCGTTCGCACGGTCCATGTCGTCGGCGGCGGCGCACAGATCGATCTCTTAAACCAGCTCAGCGCCGACGCCAGCGGCCGCGAGGTCTTAGCCGGCCCGGCGGAGGCGACGCTGATGGGCAACCTGCTCGTCCAGGCCGAAGCACTCGGCACGATCCCGGCGGGCAGCCTCCGCGAGGTCGTGCGGCGTTCGACCACCACCCGCCGTTTCACGCCGAGCACCGGGGGCGCCCCCCGCCATGCTTAGGGTGACGGAGCGCGCGCACGTCTTCAAGCGCGTGGGTGGGGCGGCGCTCGAGCTGCGCCTCTACGAGCCGGTCGGGCCGAGGACGGGGGGAGCCGTCGTCTTCTTCTGCGGGGGCGGCTGGCTGAACGGCGACCTCGAGCAGTTCGCCCCGCAGTCGCGGCACTTCGCCGCGCGCGGCATGGTCGCGGCTTGCGCCGAATACCGCGTGCGCAACCGGCACGGCGCGACGCCTTTCGACGGCCTCGCCGACGCCCGCGCAGCCATCCGCTGGCTGCGCGAACGTGCCGAGCGTCTGGGCTTCGACGCGGACCGCCTGGTGGCGGCGGGCGGCTCGGCCGGGGGCCACCTGGCGGCGTGTACGGCGATAATCGAGGATGCGGAGAGCCCTCCGTCCGCCCGCCCCGACGCGCTCGTCCTCTTCAACCCCGTCCTCGACACCAGCCCCACGGGCTTTGGCCACGAACGCTTTGGCGGGCGCGGCCACGAGCTCTCCCCACTACACCACCTCGGGCCGGATCTGCCGCCTACCCTCATCCTCCAGGGCGAGGACGACGAGACGACCCCGCTCAGGACCGCCGCGGCCTTTACCAAGCGGATGCGGGAGACCGGCAACTCCTGCAAACTCGTCAGCTTCGCGGGCGAAGGCCACGGTTTTTTCAACCCAGGCCGCGGCGAGGGGCGCACCTTTACAGCCACCCTGCGCCACGCCGATACCTTTCTCGGCGCGCTAGGCTATTTGAGCCCCAGACCCGTGAACTCCAAAGGAGCCCCGCAACCATGAAACTACAACCATGAAACGGACCTCATTATGACCCCCCTCACGACCACTCCTACGAGCACTCCTACAAGCACCGTCGTCCACATGATCGGCAACGCCCACTTGGACCCCGTCTGGCTCTGGAACTGGCAGGCGGGCGTCGACGAGGCGCTGGCGACCTTCCGCTCGGCCGCCGACCGCTGCGACGACTACCCGGATTTCGTCTATACCCGCGGCGAAAGCTGGCTTTACGCACAGGTCGAGAAGCTCGACCCGGCGCTGTTCGCGCGCGTCAAAGAGCTGGTCGAAGAGGGCCGCTGGCACATCACTGGCGGGCAGGTCATCCAGCCCGACTGCAACCTGCCGAGCGAGGCGGGCTGGCATCGGCAGCTCCTTCACGGCGGGCGTTATTTCAACTCGCGCTTTGGGGTCACGCCGCGCGTCGGCTACAACGTCGACTCCTTCGGCCACCCCGCCACCCTGCCCGACCTCTACGCCAGCCACGGCTACACGGGCTACGTCTTTTGCCGCCCGAACGACAAGCAGCAGCCCTTGCCCGCCCAGACCTTTCGCTGGCGGGGGCCAGGCGACGGCGAGCTGACGGCCTTTCGCATCAACCCTACCTACGTCACGCGCGCGGACGACCTCTACGGTCAGATCATGCTGGCCGTTGAAGACGCGGACGAGGCCCTTGGGCACAGCATGTGCTTTTACGGCGTCGGCAACCACGGCGGCGGTCCCACCAAGGCCAACATCGAGTACATCTTGGAGCACGCCCACAGCTTTGACGGCCTCGAGCTGCGCTTCAGCACCCCCGACGCGTTTTTCGAGGCCGTCCAGGAAGGACTGGGCGCGTTGCCGGTGGTGGAGGGCGAACTGCAACACACCTTCCCCGGCTGCTACAGCGTCATGCACGATATCAAGCAGGCGCAGCGCCACGGCGAGGGGCTGCTCGTTCAGGCCGAAGACTTTATCGACCGCTTCGGCGGCGAGACACGACGCGACCTTCACGCGCGCTTAGACGCCGCCTGGGACGACCTGCTCTTTACGCAGTTCCACGACGTCTTAGCGGGAACTTCGGTCCCGTCGGCGTGGCCGTCGGTGCGGGCGATGCAGGGGCGCGCGCGCATCGTCGGCGAGGAGCTGATCGTCGAGACCAGCCGCCGCTGGAGCCGCAGGGAACTCCCCGCCGTCAACCACCAGCAGCTCATCGCCATGAACGCCGGGCCCAAGGACTGGCAAGGCTATATCGAGGCCGAGCCCTTCCTGGACTTCGACCCCTGGGGTGAGCGCTGGCTTTCGACTTTGGACGGCGCGCCCGTCTCGCACCAGCGCATCCAGCCCGAGGCGAAGGTCCTGCTTGCCAACCGCGTCCTCTTCCCCGTCACCGTTCCCGCCGGGGGCGTGACGCAGCTCCTGGTGCGCGACGACCCGAAGAGTCAGCGAAGCGACGCCAAACCCCAAGAGGATACCGAGACGGAGCTCGAGACGGAGCTCGAGGTCTCCCAAACTCACCTGATGAACCGCCACCTTCGCCTCGAGCTGGCGCCCACGGGCATCGGGCAAATAGAGGTCCAGGGCGAGCCGCTGCTGGGCGGCGCGGGCATCGGCCTGCACCTGCGCGAGGACATGACCGACACCTGGACCTTTCACAGCGACCGCTTCGACAAGGGCGTCCGCGAGGTCTTTTCGGCGGGGTCGTGGCTGGTCGAAGAGCGCGGGCCGCTGCGGGTGCGCGCGCGCTTAGACAGCCGCCTCGGCCACTCGGCGGTGCGCTGGACGGTGTCGCTGTACCGCGGCGAGCCGCGCGTTCACATGAGGCTCGAGGTAAACTTCAGCGAGAGGTTCACGCTGCTGCAACTGCCCATTCATCTCGGCGAGACGCCCGAGAGCTGGCTGGACGCTCAAGCCGGCGGGCACGTCCGGCGTCAGCCGAGCCCGGTGGAGTGGCCGGTGCAGGGCTGGTCCCGGCTCGAGCTGGGCGGGCGCACCGTGGCGCTGCTCAGCCACGACGCCTACAGCCTGAGCCTGAATGGGCGCCTCTGGCAGTGGACGCTGCTGCGCAGCCCCGTGATGGCCTGGGGCGGCGGCCAGGCGGACATCGA
>JALZLY010000006.1 GCA_030858465.1 Deinococcota bacterium | reverse complement strand
TCATGGCGGGGGTGGGGCGGGTGACGGTGTCGGAGCGGAGGTCAACGATAGGCATCCCGGTCATAACAGCCCATTGTAACGCTTCGGCAGCAAGAGACGGGCTCGCCAGGACCCTTTGGTCGGCCATGAGTCAGGCATTCGCTCGGTATTTTAGCGACGGTGACAGCTTGCACCTATAGAGTCTGTTAGAGCTTGCTTCATGCTATCATATAACATGAAAGTAGGTGTCTATCATGGCGCAAACAGTCAAAACCATCGGCGGTAGCGGCCAACTCTCACTGGGCAAAGACTACGCGGGCAAGACGGTGGTGATCGAGTCGCCTGAACCCGGCATGTGGATCATCAAAACCGCACAGGTCATCCCCGACAACGAGATGTGGATGCTGCAAGAGCCGATGAGGACGGACATAGACGAAGCGATCCGGTGGGCGGAGGAAAATCCTCCCGCCGAAACGGACCTGGATGACCTTCTGAAAAAGCTCAGTGAACACGGTGATTGATTTTGATCTGAACAACCCAACCTTTCAAAAACATCTTTTGGCACTACAAAAAGACGACCTTTATCGCTTCTCCCAAGCTCTCGTGAAGATCAAGCAGATGACCTGGCAACAGGTTTATCAGGACAAGGGGCTTAACTGGGAGCTCGTTTCCCACCGGTTGGGGCCTAAAGATCAGAGGCTTTACACCATCCGCATCTCGCAGAAGTTTCGGGTACTGGTCTATCGGGAGGAGAACTTTATGCGGTTCTTGTCGCTCCATCCTGACCACGACTCGGCTTACCAGCAACGCCGCCCTGGGAAAAAGCCATGAGAGCCGCCGTGATGCACGCCTTTGGGGAAGCCCTCTCCTTGGAAACCGTCCCCGACCCCATCCCGCCCGAGAGCGGCGTGGTCATAGAAGTGAGGGCCAACGGCATATGCCGCAGCGACTGGCACGCCTGGATGGGCCACGACCCGACGATTGCGCTGCCACACGTGCTCGGCCACGAATTCGCCGGGGTGGTGGCGGAGGTCGGCAAGGAGGTGCGCGGCTGGCGGGCGGGCGACCGCGTCACCGTGCCCTTCTCCGGGGGCTGCGGGCGCTGCGGAGAGTGCCTGGCCGGTTTTCAGCACATCTGCGACCACGACTACCAGCCGGGCTTCAGCGGCTGGGGCGCCTTTGCCCAGTTCCTCGCCATCCCCAACGCCGACGTCAACCTGGTGCGCCTTCCCAGCGCGCTTCTTTTCGACGAGGCCGCCGGCCTGGGCTGCCGCTTCATGACCTCGTTTCGGGCGGTGGTGGACCAGGGGCGGGTGCGCGGCGGCGAGTGGGTGGCGGTCTACGGCTGCGGCGGCGTCGGGCTCGCGGCAGTGATTATAGCCTCGGCCTTGGGTGCAAACGTCATCGGCATCGATATCGACGAGGCGAAGCTCGAGCTGGCGAGGTCGCTGGGCGCGACCGCCCTGATCAACGCTGAAAGGGTCGATCCCGTCCAGGCCGTTTACGACCTCAGCGGCGGCGGCGCGCACCTCTCCATCGACGCCCTGGGCAGCGCCGTCACCTGCCGCAACTCGGTCCGCTCTTTGAGAAAGCGCGGCCGGCACGTGCAGGTCGGGCTGATGCTCGCTTCCGAGCGCGACGCGCTGGTTCCGATGGCCGAGGTGATCGCCAAGGAGCTCGAGATCAGGGGCAGCCACGGCATGCAGGCGCACCGTTACGGCGCCATGTTGGCGATGATCAGCTCAGGCAAGCTGAGCCCCAGGCGGATGATCGGCAAGACGATCACGCTCGAGGCGGCCGGGGCCGAGCTAGCCGCGATGGGAAGCTTCGCGCAGCGGGGCGTCACGGTCATCACGCGCTTCGATTAGCAGGTCCGCGGCTAGCGGTGAGGCGTGAAAAAGCGCTGGCACTTGGGGTACCAGCGCGAGCCCACTAGGGCAAGAAGTCAGGGCAATCGCCCTAGTGATAGCTCATTAGAGCGCAGCTCAAGGGATTCGCATGTGCATTTATCACATCGGAGCGGAGCAGGTACTCGAGAACGACCAGGCGCTCGCTTGCACCGTTGGGCGCCCAAACGAAGAGCACGCCGGTTCCCCAAGTACCGGCGCGCTCGAGCCGCTAAGGTGAGTTGTCAAGGAGCGGGAGAATCACCCTAGCGCACGACTATCAGAACACGGCCCCGGCAGCTCCCCGGTGCATTCATCACCTCGAGCCCGTCGTCCCCAGGAGCATAAAGAGCGCCGGCATGGGAAGTGCCGGCGCCATCTGGAAAAGGCGCTAAGGCGATGACGTGTAGGAGGGACCACCCTAGCGCCCCTTCATTACAGCGCGGCGGCGGGCGTTTCCCCGGTGCATTCGTCACCCTCGAGGCCGGCACCAGGCTCGAGCCCGGCGTGGTAGGCTGATAAACCTTTGGAGACCCTCTTGAGCCACTTTTTCGCCTACCTCGCCCGCATGAAGTTCATCCAGCGCTGGGGCCTCATGCGCAACACCGACCCCGAAAACATCATGGAGCACAGCCTCCAGGTCGCGCAGGTCGCGCACGCCCTGGCCGTCATCAACAACCGCTACCGCGGCGGCTGCGTGAGCCCCGAGCGCACCGCCACGCTGGCGCTCTACCACGACGCCAGCGAGGTCATCACCGGCGATCTGGCCACGCCCATCAAGTACTTCAACCCGCAGATCAAGACCGCCTACCGCGAGATCGAGGTCGTCGCCAAGAGCAAACTCCTGGCCATGCTGCCGGACGCGTTGAAGGGCGAGTACGCCGCCCTGCTGACCCCCGACGGCGAGGACCAGGAAGCCTGGGCGCTGGTGCGCGCCGCCGACAAGATCTGCGCCTACTTGAAATGCCTCGAGGAACAGCGCGCCGGCAACGGCGAGTTCGCTCAGGCCGAGAAGGCGATCAAGGCCGAGCTGGACAGGACGGCGACGCCCGAAGTAAGATTCTTTCTCGAGCGGTTCGTGCCGAGCTTCTCGCTGACGCTCGACGAGTTGAATTAGCAGGCTGACGGCGCAGCCTGTGCGTGGCTTCGACCTTGGCCTTACCGCAATATCGGCGTCACCAGGCCCTGGCCTAATCCTCCAGCCTGTGCACCTCCATGCTCCAGTCCTGCCCGGCGGTGACACCGTGGGTCTCGGCGAAGTTGCCGAAGTTGATGGCCACCGAGAGCTGAAGGAGGCTGTTCAGGTAGAGCAGCTCGTCGCCCTCGGCCACGTCGCCAAAGGTATGGACGTAGGGCATGGTGCCGCGAAAGACCTCCTCGTCGCCGCCTCGGATGACGACTAGGACCTCCTCGCCGAGCGCGACGCCGAGCTCTTCAAAGAGCGCCTGGTCGATGTTGCTCCAGACGTTGCCGTACTGCGAGTCGAGGATGGGGACGCTGCCGCGCGCCACGCCCGCCGCCACGTCGACTTCGGCGCGCTGGTAGGGGAGCGCGACGAGCTCGCCCTCCAAGACCGGGCCGACCTCCTCGAAGGTGATTTCACCCGCCGCCAGCCGGGCCGCCGTGTAGGCGAAGACGTCGCGGCCGAAAAAGGTGTGCGAGTCCTCCGAGCCCTCCAAGCGGTTCGTCTCCTCGTCGATGAGGCGCGCCTCGTCCAGGCCCATCGTTTCCATCACCAGCGTCAGCGTGCCGTTGTCGGGCGTCACGAAAAAGTGCCCGGTCTCCGTCCTCACCACCACCGAGTTGCGCTCGGTACCCACGCCGGGATCCACCACCGTCACGAAGACCGTGCCCTCGGGCCAGTAGCTCGCCGTCTGCTGAAGCCGAAAGGCGCCCTGCCAGATGTCGAAGGGGCTTATCTCGTGGGTCAGGTCGAACATGGCGATCTCAGAGGAGACCCCGTGGGCGACGCCCTTCATCGCCGCCACCGCGCCGTCGCCGAGGCCGAAGTCGGTCATGAAGACCAAGGTGGGTCGCTGCGCGAACGCCATGGTGCCCAGAAACAAGTAGAGGACCAAGGCCAGCCCTCGCAGAGGGTGAGAGATACGGCTTGCCAAAAGCGGATGATGCATGCGTGACCTCCTCTGAGCCTGGCGGGCTCGAGCTCAACAATACCCCGATCGCGGCCAGCCCCGCTCGGGAAAGGCTTGACGGCAGCCGACCGGTCATTTAAAGTGGTCATATGAAAAGGGTGAGCGCCACCGAGTTTAAAGCGAAGTGCTTGGCTATCCTGGATGAAGTCAAGCGGACGGGTGAGCCCGTGACCATTCTCAAGCGCGGCAAGCCCGTCGCGCAGCTCGTGCCCCCCCTGCCTCGCACGGAGACCTATCCCCAGTACAACCTTATCGGCACGGGTGAGATCGTAGGAGATATCATCGAGCCCGCCGTTCCAGCCGAAGACTGGGACGCGGTGCGCGGCGAGCTTTGAGAGCGTTTATGCCCCAGAGGGTACTGCTCGATACCCATGTCCTCCTTCACTGGCTGTGGCGAGACCCGCGCCTCTCCGACCGGCATAGACGCGTTTGTGAAGCTGCGGGTGAGGATGCGCCTCTTTGGCTGTCAGAGGTCACGCTGTGGGAGATCGCGATGCTCTACAGTTTGCGGCGTATCCGCCTTGACGTGCCCCTGCGAGATTTTTTAGAGCAGGCAACCTCTCCTCCACTCGTGCAGCGCGTTCGTATCTCGCCCGCCATTGCCGCCGAGGTCGCGGCGCTGCCTGATAGCTTTCACCGCGACCCCGCCGACCGCCTCATCGTCGCCTCGGCGCGTGTGCTTGGTGCGACCCTGCTGACGCAAGACGTAAAAATCATCGACGCCAAGCTCGTGCCGACGATGAGCTGACGAAATGAACCGCACCGACCGCCTCTTGGCGATGGTCTTAGAGCTTCAGGGACGGGGCCGCTGCCGCGCCGAAGACCTCGCCCGCACCTTTTCGGTCAGCAAACGCACGGTCTACCGCGACATCGTGGCGCTCTCTCAGGCGGGCGTGCCGGTCGTGTCCGCGCCGGGGCAGGGCTACTGGCTCATGGAAGGCTACTTCCTGCCGCCGCTACAGTTCAGCAAGGAGGAGGCGACCATGCTGAGCTTGGGTGCGGGCGTGATGGCACGGACCTTTGACGCGCAGTACAGCCTAGCGGCAGAGTCCGCCGGGCGAAAAATTGAAGCGATCCTGCCCGAGGGGTTGCGCCAAGAGGCCACCTACCTCAAAGAGAACATCCGCTTCATCGTCTTAGAG
>JALZLY010000005.1 GCA_030858465.1 Deinococcota bacterium | reverse complement strand
TGTAGTACCCGCACTAGCGGGGGCCTAGTGGCCCTACACTGTAGTACCCGCACTAGCGGGGGCCTAGTGGCCCTACACTGTAGTACCCGCACTAGCGGGGGCCTAGTGGCCCTACACTCAGAGACATCCGGCGCCCTCAGCTCTCGTAGCCGAGTTCGCGCAGCGACTCGCTGTCCTCGCGCCAGTTGGGGCGCACCACCACCTCGAGGTCTAAGAACACCCGCGCGGATAAGAAGACCTCGAGCTGCTTTCTGGCCGTCCTGCCGATCTCCCTGATCATGCTGCCGCCCTTGCCGAGCACCATGCCGCGGTGGTTCATGCGCCCCACCCAGATCTCCGCTTGGATGTAGATGGGCTCCTCACTCGTCTCGTCGCGCTCGCGCGGGTCGTCCCAGCTGAGGACCTGCACAGCCACGCTGTAGGGCAGTTCCTGGCGCAGGTGGATCATGGCGCTCTCGCGGATCAGCTCGGCGGCCCAGACCTCGCGCGGCTGATCGCTGCGGATGTTGGTGGGGAAGAAGAAGGGGCTCTCGGGCAGGAGCACCAGCAGCTCGTCGCGCAGCTCATAGACGCGCTTGGGGTCGTTCAGCGCGCTCAGGCTGCGCACCTCTCTTACGTCCGGCGAGAGCTCCTGATAGAGCCGCAGGGCCTCGTCCGGGTACTTGGCGGCGTCCAGCTTGTTGCCGATGAGGTAGATGGGCACCTGTTCGCCGAGCCCCTGGAGGAGCCGGGCCACCGCCTTGTCCTCGTCGCCGGGCGGCTTGCGCAGGTCCACCACCCAGAGGATGGCGCTGACGTCCACGATCGCATCTCTGACCTCGCGGTTCATAAAGGAGCCGAGGGCGTCCTTGGCCTGGTGCAGGCCCGGCGTGTCCACGAAGACGAGCTGCCGCGAATCCTCGGTATAGATGCCGCGCACGCCGCGCCGGGTGGTCTGCGGCTTGGGAGTAATGGGCGCCACCTTGACGCCCAAGAGGGTGTTGAGCAGCGTCGACTTGCCGACGTTGGGCTTGCCGAGGATGGCGATAAAGCCGGAGTAGGTGGTCTCTGAGGGATCAGACGGTTCGAGCATAGCTGGTCCTTTCGCCCCATCTTAACGCGCCGTGCGGGTCGCTCTGGCGTCTCCCGACCCGTGAGGGCGAGATATGATAGGACGAGGTATGATAAGACAATGTCGCTGTGGTTGAGATGAGCGAACCCACCCCCCCAGCCCGCGTGCTTCTGACGGGGGGCAGCGGCCGTCTCGGGACCGAGTTGCGTGGGCTGCTGCCGGACCTGATCGCTCCGCCCAGGGCCGAGATGGACCTGACGGAGCCGCTCTCCTTGCGCCGCGCCTTGGCGACCTACCAGCCGGCGCTCATCGTCCACGCGGCGGCCTATACCGACGTCGCGGGTGCCGAAGTGGACCGGGCGGGCTGCTGGCGCGTCAACGTGGACGGCAGTCGCCAGCTCGTGGCGGCGGCGCTGGCCTCTGGCCTGCCCCTCGTCCACATCTCGACCGACTACGTCTTTTACGGCGACCGCGGCCACTATCAGGAGGACGACCCGCCCGGCCCGGTGCGCAACTACTACGCGCTCACCAAGCTCGTCGCCGAGTCGCTGGTGCGCCTCCTGCCCCGGCACCTGGTTATCCGCACCAGTTTTCGCCCGCGCGCCTGGCCCTATCCGGTGGCTTACGGCGACCTCTACACCTCGCAGGACTACGTGGACGTGATCGCGCCGGAGATCGCCTTGGCGGTAGCGCGCTTCTGGGCGATTGCGGCCAGGGGCTACAGCACCCTGCACATCGCCACCGAGCGCAAGTCGGTCTGGGAGCTGGCTAGGCGGCGCAGCAACAGCGTCGCGCGCGGCAGCCGCTTAGATGCCGAGAAGAATGCCGGGGTCGCCCTGCCCGAGGATGTCTCGCTCGACACCGCGCGCTGGCAAGGGCTCAAGGGGGAATGGAAGCCGTGAAGATCAAGCTTTCGGCGAGCGCCCAAGAGGCGCTGAGCTTCCAGAGCTACGGGGCCGCGCCGGCCATCGGGGGCGTCTTGTACAAGCCCCTCAAGAAGCACCGTGCACTCGGCGGCTGGTTCATGGAGGGGCTGCGGCTCTCGAGCGGCGAGGTCGAGGGTCTGGGGACCCCCTTTGCCCTGCGCCAGCTCTCGCTGTCCAAAGCCGTCCCTCACCGCATCAACGCCTTTCACGTCCATCCCAAGGAGATACAAGACGAGATCTGGGTGGTGGTCGACGGGCGGCTGCTGGTGTGGCTCGCGGACCTCCGCGAGGGCTCGGCGAGCCTGGGAACGCGGCGCGCTTACCTCTTAGACGGCGAGGAGCCGGCGCTCCTCTATATCCCCGCGGGCGTCGCCCACGGCTACCGGGCGGGCGCGGAGGGAGCGCTGCTCATCTACGCCATGAACGCGCAGTTCGACCCCGCCGACCCCAACGAGGGTCGCCTGCCCTGGGACCACTTCGGCGCGGCCCTGTGGGAGGACGAGCGCGGCTAGCACCGTCCCGGCGACGGATGTAGCTCATGCAAAAGGGAACCCCCGGCTTGGCCGGGGGTTCCCTCTTGCACATGGTGTTTGGTTGCAGTGGTTGGTTGCGGGGACAGGATTTGAACCTGTGACCTTCGGGTTATGAGCCCGACGAGCTACCGGACTGCTCCACCCCGCGTCGAAGCGCAAGAGTCAGTGTATCGCCCCTCACCGGGCCATGTCAAGTTCGGGTGGACAGCGACGCAACTCCGGATCGGGCTTTCTCTGCACGCCCTCTTTGCGCTCGAGCTAAAAAAACTTGCCCGGCGTGAAGGGCAGCTCGCGCAGGAGGCGCTGGGCCTCCGCTACGGGCGCGTCGAAGCCGCGGGCCAGTTCGCTCAGGGTCTCGGTGGCGTAGACGTCGGGGCTGAGCCCGTCGTCGAAGCTCGCCCCCGTGGCCGACTGAAGGTTGGCGACGGCGACTAAGACCGTGCTGCCGTCGGGCAGGTCAAAGCCGCGGACGGCCTCGACGTTGCCGCTGGTGGCCTCGCCGACCACCTTGGCCCGGCCCGCCGCCTGCAAGATGAGCGGGGCGAGTTCGCCGGCGCTGGAGTTCCGGTAGTCCGCGAGCACCACCAGCGGGCCACCCCAGTGCTCGGGAGCGGTCTCGAGCGCCAGCCTCGAAAAGACCAGGCCGTCTTCGGTCTCGAGCCAGCTCTGGGCTTTGCCCTCCACCACGCTGTAGTTCGCGCGCCAGGCGAGCGCGCCCCTGCTCAGCGCTTGCGCCCAGGGGCCTTCGATAAAGGAGCCGAGGAACAGGCCGAGTTCGCTCAGGCGCCCGCCCAGGTTGCCGCGCATGTCGAGCACCAGGGCCGTTGCGCCCTGCGCCTTGAGATCGCTCAGGAGTGCATGCGCGCGCGCGGCGACACCGCTGTGGTTGAAGCTCGGCAGGTAGAGATAGCCGGTGCCGGCGTCGAGCATGTCGGCCTGAGGCATCTCGCTCAAGGCCGCCAGAGCGATCTCGGCGGGCTCGAGGCTCAGCTCGTGCAGTTCGGCCCCGCGGCGCACCGTCAGCTCGACCTTGCCCGCGCGGATGGCGCTGTCCAAGAGAGCCGCGGGACTCCGGCTGCTCACGGCGTCCCCAAGCCCCCGCTCGTTGATGCGCGCGATCACGTCGCCGCGCCGCAGGCCGCCCGCGGCCGCGGGCGTATCGGGAAAGACGCGCAAGACGACCATGCCCGTGCCGCTCAGGAAGTCGTGCTGAAAGCCCAGGCCCAAGGTCCTGGTCGCCGCCATGCTCTCGTCGCCCCCGTCGCTGCTGAGGCCGAGCCAGCTCGAGTGGTCGTCCGCGACGGCGCTCACCATCTTGCGCGCCACCAGCTCGAAGTCGTGGCGGCTGCTACCCGCCAGCGCCTCCTCGCGAAACGCCGCTGCCCAGGCGTCCCAGTCGAGATGGTCTTCGTTCCAGTAGAACTCCTTGAATACGTCCACGAGCGCGTCGAAAACGAGCGTCCGGCCCTCGAGGCTGGTCAGCAGGTCGCGGCCGGAGCCCACCCCGCTCAGGAGCAGCAAGGCCAGCGCGACCTTGAGGGCGGCTGGGACAAAAGGTCCTCCAAGACCCCCTGCCCGCATCTTCGCATGAAGCAGCTTCATGCGTCAGTTTAAGGCTGGTTTGGGGGAGGCAACGTCAAGCCGGTCACCCGGCCGCAGTGAAGCGTGGCTGGAGCACGGTAGCTGGCAAACGGTAACTGGTACGACAAAAGAACATGACAAAAGAACATGACAAAAGAACATGACAAAAGAACATGACAAAAGAACATGACAAAAGAAAAAGAAGAGGCGGCGCCTAGCGCCGCCTCTTCTTGTCTAGCTGAGGTTTCTTACTGGCTCTCGAGCGCCTCGAGGCGGCTGAGGAGTTGGTTTACCTGGTTTTGCAGGTCGGCGACCTGCTGCTCCAAGGCTTCTGGATCGGCTTGGGCCTCGAGCGTGCTCAGGCGGTTTTCCACCTCGGTGTTGCGCCGCGCTACCGACGCCTGGTAGGCACTGTCGAGCACCGAGCCGGTGCCCTCGAAGCTGCGGAGGAAGACCAGCCTCAGGTTTTCGGTCTGTTCCGGCGTCAGGTTGGTGACCGCGCCGGTCAAAAGGGCGTTCATGAGCTGAAGCTGTTCGTCCGTCAGCCCCTCGCCGGGAGGGCCTTGAGGGCCCACGGGACCGATGGGTCCGCGCTGGCCGTCCTCTCCCTGAGGGCCGATGGGCCCTCTGGAGCCTGTCGGCCCTTGTGGGCCCGGCGCGCCCTCGGCTCCTTGAGGACCCTGCGGACCGGCGGGACCGGTTTCGCCGACGGCTCCCTGAGGACCAACGGGTCCAGGGTCGCCCCTAGGGCCTTGTTGGCCTGGCGGTCCCACGTCTCCTCTGGGTCCTTGCTGGCCGGCGGGCCCGGGTGGGCCTAGCGGGCCCTGAGGCCCCTCGGGACCCATCGGCCCCACGTCGCCCCTGGCTCCTTGCTGCCCGGCGGGTCCGGGCGGGCCTGGCGGTCCTTGGGGGCCTACAGGACCGAGGTCACCCTCGGGTCCCTGGGGTCCGACCGGTCCAGCCTCTCCCAGCGGTCCGGGCGGGCCCTGCGGGCCTTCGACGCCAGGCGGGCCCTGCGGGCCAGGGTCTCCCCGTCCCGGCGGTCCGGGCGGGCCCTGCGGGCCTTCAGGTCCAACTGGTCCTTCCGGGCCAGGTTCGCCCTGCCCGGGCGGTCCTTCGGGTCCGGGCGGGCCTTCGGGTCCAACTGGTCCTTCCGGACCAGGTTCGCCTTGCGGACCGGGTTCGCCCTGTCCGGGCGGTCCTTCCGGGCCAGGTTCGCCCTGCGGCCCCTGCGGGCCTATAGGCCCGCGCTCGCCCGCCGGTCCAAGTTCGCCCTGCGGTCCCTCGGGACCGATAGGCCCAGGTTCGCCCTGCGGTCCCTCGGGACCGATAGGCCCAGGCTCGCCCTGCGGGCCGGTTTCGCCTTGAGGTCCCTCCGCTCCTTGAGGCCCCTCCGGCCCCTCGGAACCCTCCGGCCCCTCGGGACCAGGTTCGCCTTGAGGTCCGGTTTCGCCTTGGGGTCCTTCGGGCCCTTGCGCTCCTTCCGGTCCGGGTTCACCCTCGGGACCTTGTGGCCCGATGGGCCCCCGCTCGCCCTGTTGACCCTCTGGCCCTTCCGGTCCCTCCGGCCCCTCGGGACCAGGCTCGCCCTGCGGTCCGGTTTCGCCTTGGGGGCCGGTTTCGCCTTGGGGTCCTTCGGGCCCCTCAGGTCCCTCCGCTCCCTCGGGCCCCACCGGACCGGGAAGACCACGAGGACCCTCCGGCCCCTCGGAACCCTCCGGCCCCTCGGGCCCAGACTCGCCCTGCGGGCCGGTTTCGCCTTGCGGTCCTTCGGGCCCTTCCGCTCCTTCCGGTCCGGGTTCACCCTCGGGACCTTGTGGCCCGATGGGCCCCCGCTCGCCCTGCGGTCCGGTTTCGCCCTGTGGTCCCGGCGGTCCTTCCGGTCCCTCGGGACCCTGGGGTCCGGGAGGCCCTTCTGGTCCGGGAGGTCCCTCGGGGCCAGGCGGTCCCTGCGAACCGGGTGGCCCGACGGGAACCTGCACCGTTACCGTAGGCAGGTCCTCCCTGGCGACGATGCCGGCAACAGCGGCTTGGGGCTGGGTGGGAACGATGGCGCCAGGGCCGCAGCTAAGATTGACGGTGATGGTCTGCACGGCTGCTTCGACCTGTGGCTCGGTGATAGTAAGGGTCAGGTCGGCTGAGAGCGAGGTCGGTTCGGCCGGACAGGTCGTCTCGAGCTCGATGACGTCGCGGTCGTCGGCGCCGGCGGCGCCCAAGATGCCCGAGAAGGAGATGATCTCGAGCCAGTCGGCGTCCTCTTCTGCTTCGATGGTGTACTCGAGTGGAGTATCGCCGACGTTGTTGAGGGTCAGGGCGTAAATGGTGGATTGGCCGGTCGGCGTGACCACGTTGACTTCCGCCGGCACCGACTCCTGTCCCGAGACCTCGACGGCCGTCGTTTCCTCGGTTTGGGCGTAGGCAAGCGCAAAAAGAAGCCACGAGAGCATCAGGGCTGCTGCTAAAGATAATCGCCTCGGAGCGGGGGGAGGATGATTGGATTTAGGATCTTGCGACGGTGGCTTCATGGAACCCCTTCCTTATGCGAACGTAACCGGAGATGACGTGATGAGGCTCGAGGAGTTTCTCATCTGTTTTAGCTATTCTATCTACTTCCATCTAACAGTAGCTGCAACCCCCTCTCTCGAATTTTCCATATCTCGCATTGTACTGCTTTCGCTTGGGCACTGCCTCCGCTTGGGTCTCGGCTTAACCTGAGTCCTGCCTTCATCCTCGCTGTCATCCTCGCTGTGGGGAGCCGGGTAACCCAAAAGAGGCGGCCGACCTGCGCCGCCTCTTTTGGGTTTCGGGTCAGCGTCTTCTCAACGCTCAGTCCTCTTGTGTCTCGGGGATGGAGACCGTAGCGGTTTCTCCGGCTTCTATCTCCACCTCCTGCTCCTCGAGCTCGGGCGCGTCGGCAGTGACGGTGTAGCTGCCTGGCACCAGACCTCCGAGCGTTTGTTGCTCTACCGCCACGAACGATTCGCTGTAGCCATCGGGTCCGGTCACGGTGATTTCGACCTCGTCCTCGATGGTGAACTCGGTGGTGATGACCAGCCTGCCCGGAGCCTGAGCCGGCTCTTCATCGGCCGGTGCGGCGCCTACCGGTTCGGCAGGTTCGACCTCTTCCTCATCTACCGCTTCGGCGTCTTCGGCGCCTACCGGTTCGACGGGCGCGATCTCTTCCTCTTCAGCGGGTCCGACCGGTTCGACCTCTTCCTCGTCTACCGCTTCGGCGTCTTCGGCATCTTCGGGTTCGACGGGTTCGACCTCTTCCGCTTCGGCAGGTTCGACCTCTTGCTCGTCAATGGCTGCAAGGCGCCTCTCGAGCTCCTCCATCCGTTGTTCCAAAGCCTGGAACTGTTCTTCCGTGATGCCAGGACCGGCCGGTCCCTGAGGACCCATGGGACCCTCTTCGCCTTGTGGTCCCATCGGTCCGATGGCGCCACGCTCACCCTGCGGACCTTGTGGGCCTTCGGGACCGGGTTCGCCGGCTGGCCCCTGGGGGCCAGTAGGACCCTCTTCGCCTTGCGGTCCCATCGGGCCTTCGGGACCGGGTTCACCCTGCGAGCCTTGGGGACCCGTAGGACCCTCTTCGCCGGGAGGTCCCTGGGGACCCATGGGGCCCTCTTCGCCTTGGGGACCCATCGGTCCGTCGGAACCGGTAGCTCCTTCGGGTCCTTGCGGACCGATGGGTCCGCGTTCACCTTCCGGGCCTTCCGGACCGGTGGGGCCAGGTTCACCCTGCGGACCTTCCGGACCTTCGGGTCCGGGCGGGCCGGTTTCGCCCTGCGGCCCTTCGGGGCCTTCAGGACCGGGAGGACCTTCAGGACCTTCCGGGCCGGTGGCGCCGGTTTCGCCCTGCTGACCCTCTGGACCTTCCGGACCGGGAGGACCTTCCGGGCCTTCGGGACCCACCGGGCCGGTTTCGCCCTGCTGACCCTCGGGCCCTTCGGGGCCTTCGGGTCCAGGCGGGCCCTCTGGGCCTTCGGGACCGGGTGGGCCGGTCTCGCCCTGGGGCCCTTCGGGACCGGGAGGACCTTCAGGACCTTCCGGGCCTTCCGGACCGGGCGGACCTTCAGGACCTTCGGGGCCGGGCGGGCCGGGCGGTCCTATGGGAACCTCTACCAGGGCAGCCGGGCGGCAGGTGAGGTTGACCGTGACCGTATGCACCGCTTCTTCGACCTCCGGATCGGTGATCCTGATCGTGAGGTCGGTCGACAACGAAGCCTCTTCGGCCGGGCAGGTCGTCTCGAACTCGATGACGTCGCGGTCGTCGGCACCGGCGGCGTCCAAGACGCCTGAGAAGGAGATGATCTCGAGCCAGTCGGCGTCCTCTTCTACTTCGACGGTGTACTCGAGCGGGGTGTCGCCGGTATTGCTGACAGCGAGCGCGTGAATGGTCGACCGGCCGATGATGGACGCAAGATTGACTTCCGCGGACACGGCTTCTTGGCCCGACAGCTCGACGGCCAGCTCCTCCTCTTGCTGCACGGCTCCTTCTTGCTGCTGCGCGAGCCCTCCTAGAGGCGTAGCCAAGAGCAGGAGGAGCGCGGCGGCACCTAACCTTCTCAAGGCCGGGAAGGAAAAGCTGAAGTTGGAATGACTTGAGGGTGGACTCATGAGATTCCCTTCCTTTCCTGAGTTGTGCTAGGATGAGATTCAAAAATTTCTCATCTTGCTTCCGATGTTAGCGGCAACTACCGCTTGGGAATCTTCTCTGTATTGCAGTTCTGTAATCGCGGTTCTGTATTGCGGTTCTGTGTTGCGGTTGCCGGTCTGAGCCGTGGCGGCGCAAGCTGGTGGAAGATCGTCCTGTAGGTAACCCGCTGCTCATCGCCTGGGGTCGGCACTCGAGCCGTCAGCTCTCACCGGCCGGCGGCGAAAGAAAGCCACAAGAACGTCTTTTGGGTCCCCGACGTTTGGTCCGACATTTGCTCCGGGTATTTGTGTATCCTAAGCATGTGTATCCTAAGCAACGGTAAGCCAGACAAATTTCTATGGGTGCCGGCTTGCATAGTCTTAAGATGATTTCACGATAGGAGGAATGCATAGATGAAAAAGGTACCATTAGCCTTACTCGTTCTCACACTTGCCTTTTGCGCCGCCCTAGCCTCCGCACAACAAGGCCAGCAAGAGGTAACTCCCGGTGAGCAAGCAGCCATTCGCATCGCCCATCTGTCGCCCGACGCCGCCGATATCGACGTCTCGATCAACGGCGCGAGCGCCTTTCAAGGGGTCGGCTACCGCGACGTCAGCGCCTACCAGGTGATTCCCTCCGGTTCGGTAGAGGTGAGCATCACCGCCGGTGGCGCCCAGGAGCCGCTGATCAGCGCCTCGCTCGAGGTCGAAGCGGGCGTCTACTACACCATTGCCGCGCTCGGTCCCGAAGAAACTCTCGAGGCGCGCGTCTACCGCGACAACCTGCGCGCCTTTCCCCCCTCCAACGGCGCCAGCATCCGCGTTCTTCACGCCGCCCAGGCGGCAGGTGCCGTCGACGTGGCCGTGCGGGATGGCGATGTCCTCGTCGAAAACCTCGACTTCGGCCAGGTGAGCGAATACTTCTTCGTGCCGGCGGGTAGCTACGACATCGACGTTCGCGAGGCGGGCACGGAGACGGTCGCCTTTGGCATGGACAACCTCGAGGTGAGGCCCGGCTACGTCTATACCCACTTCGTCATCGGTGGCCCCGAAGGCGAGGCCCAGGTGACGCAGGAGGACCAGGTCCAAGAGACTGAGCAAGAACCCGGTGAAGGCGTAACCGGCGGTGAAGGCGTGACCGGCGGTGAGGGCGTGACCGGCGGTGAGGGCGTGACCGGCGGTGAGGGTGTAACCGGCGGTGAAGGCGCCACCGATGCCGACCAGGAACCCGCCGACAGCGAAGAGACTCCCGAAGAAGAACCCGAAGAGGAAGAGGAACAACCGACCGGGCAGGACAATAGCTGGCTGGTACAGACTGGTGCGCCGGTAATGCTGCATATCAGCCAGCAAACAGCGCAGCAGACTGGGCAGCTACAGACCGCGCCGCAAGCCGCTGAGCAGCAAGAGGGTCAGGGCGCCCTGACCGTCAACGTCGACTTTGCCGGCGAAGACCGGCTGCAACTCGATGTCTTTGGTCCCGGCGACTATCACGAAACCTTTCTGGCCGAGCCGCAGCAGACCATCGGCAATCTCGAGCCCGGCAGCTACATGGTAATGGTCAACGTGCCGGGTTGGACTGAAGAGCAAGAAGAAGAGACGCGCAGCAGCGAGCAGGTCGAGGTGATGGCCGGCGAGACCGCGACCGTCACCGTCGCCCCACAGCCCCAGGCCGAGCAGGCGCAAGCCACCCAGCAGACGACCACACAGCAGCCGGCCGCACAGCAAGCAACGGCCGACCAGCCGCAGGATGCGGAGCAGGGCAACCTCACCATCAACGTAGACCCTATGGACGCCGACCAGATCGAACTCCTCGTGAGCGGCCCCGACGACTACAGCGAAACCCTGACGGTTGATGCGGGCGAAGAGGAGCAGACGCTCGAGGGCTTACAACCGGGTACCTACACCGTCACCATCGTCGAGCCGAGATTCGAAGGGCAAGACGTAGAGTTGCAGACGGAAGTAGAGGTAATGGCCGGCGAGACTGCCACCGTGACCGTTCCGGTGCAGTTGGAAGACGAGGAGCCGGTCGCTGCCGAAGAGCCCACCGAAGAAGAGCCCACCGAAGAAGAGCCTGCCGAGGAGGATCCTGCCGCGACCGAGCTTGAACCCGGCGAGGGCAGCCTCGAGATCCTGATCGAGCAAGCGGGCGTCACGGTCGAGGTCACCGGTCCCGACGGCTACACCCGCAGCGTCACCCAGTCGCAGACGCTGATCGACCTCACGCCGGGCACCTATATCGTTACGGCAACGGGCGAGGACTACGAAGCCAGAATGCAGGAGGTTGAGGTCACGGGCGAAGAGACGGCCACCGTGGTGTTCGACGCGGAGACGCCGGTCGAGGAGCCGGCGGTAGCAGAGGAAGAGCCTGCCGAAGTCGATCCCGCCGAGGAAGAAGAGCCCGAGCCGGACGTGGAAGACCCGGATGTGGACGATCCTGACGCAGAGGAACCCGAGCCGGCAGAGGAACCCGAACCGGCCGTTGCCGAAGAGCCTGCGCCGGGAGCGTTCGAGGTCATTATCGCGGTCGACGCCAGAATGATCGGCACGGCTGAGGACGAGGACCAGGACCAGAACCAAGACCAGAACTAGCCCTTCTTGTTCCTATAAGGCCCTCTTTGGAGGGCCTTTGCTATGGCGGCAAATCTTGTGAGGGTAAAGGGCGGGGCCATGTCGCGCTGCCTGACCGGGATACCGCAGTGAGGGTGTCGCCCTTGGTCAGGGTCAAGGGTCGGGTCAAGCTTTGCCGTTGGGAGGTGCCGGAGCCTCAGCCCGGTTTTCCTGATACCAGTCGCAGAGGTCGGTGAGCAGGCACTTGCCGCAGCGCGGCGTGCCCCAGACGCAGATCTTCTGGCCGTGCCTCAGCGTGGCGATGTGAAAGTTGTAGAGGACATGGGGGTCACCGGGTAAGAGGGCCAGGAGCGGCCCGTGCGCCGTGGTCGAGTTGAGCTTGGGGCCGATCAGCCCCAGGCGCTGGCTGACCCGGTGGACGTGGCTGTCGACGGGCAGGACGGCCTTTGAAAAACAGAAGAGGAGCACCAGCGAGGCCGTCTTGATGCCGACGCCCGGCAGGGCCATGAGCCAGCGAAGCCCCTCCTCGGCGGGCAGGTCCGCCAGAAAGTCGATCTCGGCCTCGCCGCGCTCGGAGAGGATCCGCGCCAGCGCCCTTTTGATGTTGGGCGCCTTGACCTCGGCGAAGTTGGCGGGGGCGATGGCCTCGGCGAGTTCGGCGACGGGCGCGTCGCGGATGGCCTCCCAGGAATCGAAGCGCTCCCACATTCGCTCAAAGGCCAGTTCTTCGTTGCGCTGCGTGGTGCGGTGGGAGAGCATGGTCGAGACGAGCTCGTGCATGGGCTCGCGGCGCGGCTCGAGCGCTCGTTCACCGTGCATCTCGAGCAGGCACCTGTAGACCTCCAAGGCCTTTTTCCTGAGGGTGTCGTCGGTCTCTGTCATGGCGCCTTTTGTGATCAAACATTGTAAGCATAGGGCTTTCGGCGGTAGTGAAAAAGGCGGCGCCCTACAGGCGGATCTTGGCGGCGCTCGCGCGGGATGTCGTTATATAGTCGCTACAGTGATAAAGAATAGTGATGGAGGAGATTCGGCATGATCGATAGGCTCATTTCGCGCAAGCTCGAGGCCGAAGAGAAGACCCTGGGCGCGTCTTTGGACTACCTGCGTCACCTTGCCCGGGTATCGAAGCGGGCCTTTTTCAAGTTCGCGCTGTTTACGCCCTTGGCGGCGCACCGCCGGGTGCTCCCCGCGTCGGCCTGTTGCGTGGCGCGCATCGTGGCGAGCCGGGACGAGGACTGCGGCACCTGCTTGCAGATCGAGGTCAACATGGCGCGCAAGCAGGGGGTTCCGGCTGCCGTCATCCGGGCGGTGCTGGACGCAAGGGTGGACGCGCTCAGCCCAGAACTCGCTGACGTCTACCGCTTTGCGGACGCGGTGGTCGGGGCTACGGGTGGGGAAGACTCGCTGCGGCCGCGTCTCGTGGCGCGCTTTGGGGAAGAGGGGCTGGTGGAACTGGCCCTGGCGATAGCGAGCAGCCGTGTCTTTCCCGTCACCAAGCGGGCCCTCGGCTACGCCACGAGTTGCGCCCGGGTCGAGATCGAGCTGTGAAAGGGCTCACCGTTCGTTGCCCCTCTTGAAATTTCCCGTCGCCTTGGCCATCACGAGCTGCGCCTCGCCGTCGCTAAGGCCGGCGACCTTGGCCAGGAACTTTTTGGCCCCGCTACCCGTGAGCACCGTCACCGTCCGGCCGTGCCAGGCGATAAATACCTTGCCGTCCTTGCCGACCCGGTAGGAGAACACCGCCTCGCTCAAGCGGTTTTCCTTGTCCGCCAAGGCTCAGAGGCCCGCGCTCGAGTGGTGCCCCCGCCTGAAGAGCCGGAAGCGGTCACCGGGCAGAGCCGCGCCGTGAGCAGATGACCCGAGAGCCCTGTCACTTGCTCACCTTCCCCAGCAGGGTCCTGAGCAGATAGGCGGTGGTTCCCCCAAGCTCCCAACGCGCCCCTTCCTCCTGGCTCTCACGGATGTTTTTGTAAGAGATCGCGTGGTGGAGGAGCGCCAGCATGATGGCAAGGTCGTAGGCTTGGCGGAGGCGTGGCATGGGCTCAAAAGCCGTCCAAGGCTCGAGATAAGCCGCCAGCATCTCCTCCCAACGTTCAGGTCCGATGCTGGCGGCATCATCAAAATAGACGAAGGACATGAGGTCAAAAAAAGGGTGCGCGATCGCGCCGTCCGTCCAGTCGAAGAAGACGATCCTGTCCCCACTCAGCGCCACGTTGTTGAAGTTCAAGTCGCCGTGGACAAGGGTCTGCGGGATGCCGTAACCATTCAGGTCTTGAATCATCGCATTGAGTTTGGGCTCCAAGGCATGAAGCCGTTGCCGTTCTTCCTCGCTCAAGCTGCCAAGCTCTTCCGCGTCATGGAGCAGGGAGGGGAGTTGCGCACTCAGGGTGTCCAGACGCCGGTCCGTGCAGCCCGCCCCCAAAAGTGCGCCGACGTGCCTAGTCGCTGCGACCTGCATGTGGCTGAAACGCGTCAGGGCGTCTTGCCAGTAGACCACACCGGCCTCTCGCAGCGTCTTGCCGCCGAAGTCCTCCAAGAGCATCCAGCTCCGCTCAGGCTTGACGGCCAGTGGGACGGGAATGTTCCCGGGGTAGAGACCGGCCAAAGCTTGCGTAATCCCTCCCTCGTTGGCAAAAAGGGGCGGAACGGCCTTGAAATAGACATCGCCCGCTGAAGTTCGCTGGCGCCAGAGCGAGGTGATACTCCACTGCTTGATCTGCTCGAGGGAACTTGTGGGCCACCTGCCGAGATGGCCTAGCTCGTCATGGATCCAGGCTTTGGCCTCTTCCAGCCAGCCACGACTCGCCCACGGCGGACGCGGGGCCAAGGCGGCACGGGGGTCGGCGTCTTCGCTGAGGCAGCGTTGCAGAAGTTCTCTGTGTTCGGGTGCAGCCAGGACCAGCTCGCGCAGGTCCGCAAGGCCGATCCACCGTTCACCCTCCGCGAGAGGCCTGCTGAAGCCGTGAGGCTCGAGGATGAAGACAGCCGCGACGCTCTCCTGGTCCTCCTTAAAGTCCGCGCAGCGCAAGACGGTCGCGGCGATACCGAAGCGTTCTTGCGCGGCCTGGTTGACCTGGGCAACCTGGTTGACGAAGGTGTCTTTGGGTTCAAAGCTGGGCAGCGACCATGTCCTGTCCTCTTGCAGCATGAGAACGCGCGCCTCCGTGGGATGCAAGATCGCGCAGTGGAAGGTGTGGAGCGGTGCGGTGGGGGTGGTTGTTTGACTCATGGCCGGGCTCCAGCGGTCCAGACGTTCCCAGTCAGGCCCTGTAGCTCAGGCCCTGTAGCGGTGCATCCATTATATCCGCCAGGGCTCTGGCTCGTGACCTGGTTCCGCGGGTATGGGGCGGTGAAGGTGTCCCAGTTATACTCTTAAGTTATACTCTGGGCGTGTTCGAAGTGATTCCCTGCGTGGATATCCAAGGGGGCCGGGCCGTCAGGCTCTTTGAAGGCGACCCCGACCAGGAGACGGTCTATTTCGAGCGGCCGCTTGCCGCCGCGCGCCACTGGGCCGCGGGCGGCTGCCGCTGGCTGCACCTCGTGGACCTGGACGCGGCGACGGGCCGGGGCGACAATCGCCATATCATCGCCGAGATCGCCCACGACGTCTCCTGCAAGCTCGAGGTCGGCGGCGGCGTCCGCGACCTCGCGGCGGCCCGGCGCTGGCTCGAGTGCGTAGACCGGGTGGTCATCGGCACGGCCGCCGTGGGCGAGCCGCACATGGTGGACGCGCTGCTCGCGGACTTTGGCCCCGAGCGCATCATCGTCTCGATCGACGCCAAGGACGGCCGGGTCGCCGTCAGGGGCTGGGCGGAGCTGAGCGAGGTCGCCGCGACGGACCTCGCCCGGCGCGTGGCCGGGCAGGGCGTGAGGCAGGTGATCTACACCGACATCTCCCGGGACGGCACCCTCAGAGGCGTCGATCCGGAGCCCGTCAGGGGGATGCGTGCGGCCTTTCCCCACCTGCTCCTCGCCGGCGGCGGGGTGGCGAGTGACGCCGACTTGGACTTGTACGAGAGCTTGGGCCTCGAGGGCGCCATCGTCGGCAAGGCGCTCTACGAGGGGAGGATACGCTATCCCCGAACTGCCTGAGGTCGAGACGGTGCGGCGCGAGCTCGAGCCCTGGCTGAGCGGGCGCAAGATCGTCTCGGCCAGCCTGGAGGACGCCCCGCCCGGCCCCAAGTACGCGGGGCTCGAGCGGGCGGGCGGTCAGCGCATCCTCTCGGTAGGCCGCCGTGGCAAGTTCCTGATCCTGCCGCTAGACGGCGGGGATGAACTCATCATCCATCTGGGCATGACGGGCGTCCTCACCGCCACCAGGCCCGAGCGGCACCTGCGGGTCAGCCTGGCGCTCGACGAGGGTGAGGACCCCGCGCTCTACTTTCAGGACGCGCGCCGCTTCGGCCGCTTTGTCGTCGTCTCCGCGGGCGACTATGCTACCTTGCCGACGCTGCAGGCGATGGGGCCGGAACCGCTCGGCGACGGGTTCACGGCAGGGCGGTTTTACGCGGCGCTGCAAGCCTCGTCGGTGGCGCTCAAGAGCTATCTCCTCAGCCAGCGTCCGGTCTCGGGCGTGGGCAACATCTACGCCGACGAGGCGCTGTGGCGGAGCCGGCTCCACCCGCTCACGCCCGCTAACAGGGTGCCGAGGCGAAAGGTTCCCGCGCTCATGGCGGCGATCCGCGAGGTCTTGGAGGCCAGCATTGCAGCGCAGGGCACCACCTTGAACGACTACCGCACGGTGAACGGCGAGGTGGGCGCCTACAGCAGCGAGCTCAGGGCCTACGGCAAGGGGGGCGAGCCCTGCCCGCGCTGCGGCGACGCCGTCGAAAAGATCGTCTTGGCCGGGCGCGGGACGCACTACTGCCCGCGCTGCCAGCGCCTGCCGGGCCGGAGACCGACGAGACCATCATGAGCGATTTTCGCACCGACATCCAGGTCCGCTTTGCCGACACCGACGCCCTGGGGCACCTCAACAACACCGCCTACGCCCTCTACGTCGAGCAGGCCAGGCTCGAGTTCTTCCGGCAGTTCGGCGCCACCACGAGAGGGCTCATCCTCGCCCAGCTCGCCCTCGACTTTCGCCGCCAGGCGAGGTTCGGCGACGAGGTCCACGTTCTCACCCGCGTCGGCAAGGTCGGCCGGACCAGCGTCCAGCTCGTACAGGACGTCTACGCGGAGGGCGAGCTGGCCGCCGAGACGCGCTCGGTGGTGGTGGTCTTCGACTACCAAACGAACAAGCCCGCGCCAATAGGCGACGAGACCAGGTGCCGTTTGGAGGCCTACCTCATCCCCGCCTGATCTGCTTTTGACGGGCTACCACAGCCTCTTACCACAGCCTCTTACCACAGCCTCTTCTCTCGGCTCGCCGCCGCAGGCAGGCCCGGCGCCTCCTCAGGCCGGGGCAGGTCAGGCCGGGGTTCGCTCCGGGTCGTAGTCCGGCGACTGGTGGCGGAAGTAGGTGTTGTAAAGCTCGGCGTAGTGCCCGCCCCGTCTCAAGAGCGCCTCGTGGCTGCCCTCTTCGATAACTTTGCCCTGGCGCAGCACGATGATGCGGTCGGCGGACCTTATCGTCGAGAGGCGGTGGGCGATGACGATGGCGGTGCGGCCCTTTAAGACGACCTCGAGCCCCTCTTGGATCTGCGCTTCGGTGAGGGGGTCGACGCTGGCGGTCGCCTCGTCGAGGATGAGGATGCTCGGGTCTTGCAGCAGCACCCTCGCCAAGGCCACGAGCTGGCGCTGGCCCATCGAGATGCCCTTGCCTCCTTCGCCCACGTCGGTGTCGAGCCCCTGCGGCAGGGCCTCGCGCCAGTCGCCGCCGCCGATGCTCGCGGCCACGGCGATGACGTCTTCGTCCGCCGCCTCGGGCTTGCCGTAGCGGATGTTGTCGCGCACGCTGCCGCCAAAGAGAAAGGGCGTCTGCTGGACGATGCCCAGATGGCGGCGGTAGCTCTGCAGGTCAAAGCTGCGGATGTCCTGCCCGTCGATGAGCAGCTTGCCCCCCTGAAACTCGTAAAAGCGTGCCACCAGCTTGCCCAGACTCGACTTGCCCGCCCCCGTGTGGCCTACCAGCGCCACCGTCTCGCCCGCCTCGATGACCATGTCAAAGCCCCGCAGCACCTCCTCTTGGAGGGTGTAGCGAAAGTCCACGCCCCTAAATTCGATCCGGCCCGAGACCTCCTGTACCGGCCTATCGTCCTCTTGAACCACCCGGGGCTCGGCGTCGACGAGCGAGAAAACCCGCTCGCTGGCCGAGAGGCCGAGCTGAAACTGGCTCCAGAACGAGGCGATGCTGGTTAAGGGAAACCAGAAGAGGTTGATGCTCTGGACAAAGAGAAACCACTGCCCTGGGGTCACGGCGTCATTAAGGACGCTCCGCCCTCCGAAGTAGACGATAAGGGCGGTGCCGACCCCGGCGATGGTGCCGAGGATGGGGAAGATCGCGCTGAAGACGAGGCCCTGGCGCAAGTTCAAGGCGTACGACTGGGCGTTGACCCGGCTGAACTCGTCGTAGATGGTCCCCTCCTGCCGGAAGGCCTTGGCGACCGAGATGCCGGTGATGGACTCTTGCACGTTGGCGTTCACCTGGGCGATGACGCGCCGGGCCTGCTGCGTGGTGATGCGGGCGATGTGGCGGAATGCCAGCGCCGCCGCCACGATAAAGGGGGCGACGGCGAGCGCGATGAGCGCCAAGCGGGCGTTGATGAAAAAGAGAATCCCGACGATGATGAGAACCTGAAGCACCTGACTCATCAGGTTCAAGGTCAAGGTGACCACGGTGGCGAAGTCTTGGGTGTCCGAGGTCACGCGGCTGACGATCTTGCCGGTGGGAAACTCGTCGTAAAAGGACATGTCTCGAGCCAGCGCGGCATCAAAGGCGTCCTTGCGAAGGTTGAGGACCACGTTGCCGACCGCCCTGGCGGTGTACCACTGGCGGAAGAAGTTAAAGGTCCAAGACAGGACCCCCGCCAGGAAGATGGCGACGATTAAAGGGCCCGTTCTGCGCCACAATTCCCCCCCAAGATTGCCGGCTCCGGCCAGACTGTCGATGCCCCCGGCGATCAAGACCGGCAGGGCCGCGTCCATCACCGAGGTCAAAAAGATCATCGCGGCCACGAAGACCATGACCAGCCGGAAGGGGCGGAAGTAGCGCAGGATGCGGCGCAGCAGTTGCCCGTCGGTGTAGCTGCGGTCGTACGCCTCCGCCGCGATGCCGTCCATGATAAAACCCATCAGTCGTACCTCGCAAAGATGCGCCCGTAGAGGCCGCAGCGCTCGAGCAGTTCCTCGTGCTTGCCCTGGTCGATGGGCTCACCTTGGTGCAGCACCAAAATCTTGTCCGCCCGGCGGATTTGCGACAGGCGGTGCGTGATCATCAGCGTGGTGCGGCCCTCGAGCACCCTGTTGATGGCCCTTTGGATGGCGTCCTCGGTGGCGCTGTCGATGGCGCTCGTCGAGTCGTCCAAGATGAGGATGCGCGGGTCGGTGAGGAGCGCGCGGGCGATGGCGAGGCGCTGGCGCTGCCCGCCCGAGAGCGTCACGCCCCGCTCGCCGATCACGGTGTCGTAGCCGTCGGCGAAGCCGCGGATGAAGTCGTGGGCCTGAGCCGCTTTGGCGGCGCTTTCGATGGCCTCAGGGGTCGCCTTTTGACCCAAACCAAAAGCGATGTTGTCGGCGATCGAGCGGGAGAACAAGAAGACGTCTTGTTCGATCACGGAGATCTGCGAGCGCAAGGACTCGAGGTTCCAGTCGCGCACATCGACCCCGTCGATGAGGATGCGCCCCTCGCTGACGTCGTAGGCACGGTTTACGAGCTTGGTCAGGGTGCTCTTGCCCGAGCCCGTCTGGCCGACGATGGCGACGGTTTGTCCCGGCTCGGTCCGAAAGGAGAGGCCGCGCAAGGCCATCTTGCCAGCACCACGCAAAGGGGCACCACGTAAAGGGGCGCCGCCGAAGCCGAAGCTGACCCCGTCGAAGACGATCTCGCCGCGGATGGGGGCGGCGTAGCCCGCCGGGTTTTCGTCGAGCTCGGTCTCCTCGCGGATGAGCTCGAGGATGCGCTCGGCCCCGGCCAGCCCGAGCTGGACCAGCGAAAAGGTGAAGATCGAGATAAAGGCCGGAAACTGCAAGATGCCCATGAGCCCCATGTAGGCGACGAGCTGCCCGGTGGAAATCTCGCCGCGCGCGAGCAGAACGAGGCCGTGGGCAAAGGCGCCGGTCAGCGCGAAGCCGAGCAGGAGAAGCGGCAGGTAGCGCGCTTGGATGTGGCCCTGTTTGATGAAGTAGTCGCGGTAGAGGCCGGCGTCGCGGACGAACTTGCGCTTCTCCTGCGCCTCTTGCACGACCGACTTGACCACCTCGATGCCGGTCACGGTCTCGTTGAGGCCGGCGTTCATCACCCCGAACTGGCGGCGCATGGCGGTGGACACGGGGCTCAACTGCCGCATGTAGTGGCGCAACGCGAAGACGAAGGCGACGACGAAAAGCACCGGCGCGAGGAGCAGCTCGAGGCGGATGGTGGCGATAAACACGAGCGGCACGACCAGCCCGATGAGCGATTCGGTGATGAGCGCGACGCCTGGGTTCATCATGGGGTTGAGCTGGCGCACGTCGTTGCTGGCTCTCGCCATGATGTCGCCGACCCGCTGGCGGTTATGAAAGGTCTGGCTCTTGCCCAAGAGGCTGAGATAGAGCTCGTCGCGCGCGTCGCGCTCCAAGCGTTGCCCCAAGGTTTCGACGGAAAAGCTGTTCACGAGGTCGACGACGCCGCGAAGGAGGACGATGCCCAAAATGATGGCCGCGATGACAAAGAGCCGCTGGGCGCTGGCGCCGGCTTGGAGTACCTCGTCGAAAGCCAAGCCCGTCAGGCGCGGCACCGCCGAGAAGAGGACGCTGGTGAGCAGCGAGGCCGCAAGAAAGGCCGCCAGGAGCAGCTTGTAGCGCAAAAGGTGCGAGAGAACCCAGCGCAGCGGGCTCGAGTGATCATAGCTGTGGGCGTCCGCGACGCTGAACTCACGCTTGGCTTCACTCGAGGAAACAGACTTGACGGCCAAAGAAGCCTCCCAACGAACGCCCGATCGGTTCATCATACTCGACCGTCGTTGCCTGTTGCCACCCCTCCGACTGGCGCCACATGGCAGCAGCGGACGCTCACCACGGCTGATCGACAGCCACGTATAATGCGCCCATGACACTGGCCAAGCCGACGCAGGACCTGCCCGAGGTGGCGCTCCGCCGCTTCACCTACCGCGAAATGCTCGAGATGGCGCGCGCGGGCATCCTGGCTGAGGATGAGCGCGTTGAACTCTTGCACGGGAGCATCATTGCCATGACGCCTATCAACCCGCCGCACGCTTGGGCAGTGAGTGAGTTGCACAATCACCTCTTGCTAAACCTGAGTGAGAGGGCGGTGGTGGTCAGTCAAAACCCGCTACGGCTCTCTGCAAACCTGGACGACGACAAATTACCCTTGCCGGATGTGATGGTGCTGGCAAGGCGGGATTACACCGATCACCCTCAACCCGAGGACGTCTACCTGCTCGTCGAGGTGGCAGATACGACGCTTCGGAAAGACCGCTCGATCAAACTCCCCCTCTACGCGAGCGCCGGCGTCGTTGAGTTCTGGATTGCCAATCTGGTCGACAAGCGCATCGAGGTCTACACCGATCCTCAGGGAGCGGACTACCTCACCCGGCGCTCCTACGGCCTCACCGAGCCCTTCGCGCCGCAGCGCTTTCCCGACAAGGCGCAGGCGTGGCTGACCGAGTAGATACTGAAGCTGCTGTCTTAAGAAGGCGCCGCTTTGCGGACGCCTGCCTCGGTGAGCAGGTGCGTCACCGGCACGTCGTGGTCGCTCGCGGGCAACGCCGGCACCACCAGCGCCTCTGCCGTGACGCCCACGAGGAGGGCGTCACGGCGCAACCGGGGCAGAAAGCGGTCGTAGAAGCCCAGGCCGTAGCCCAGGCGCTGGCCCGAGGTGTCGAAGAGCAGGCCCGGCACGAGCGCGAGGTCGATGAGCTGTGGGTCGACCTCCGCTGTGGCGGCGGGTTGCAGGAAGCCCAGCGGGTGGCGCTCGAGTCCCCTGTCCAGTCCACCGTCCAGGGGATGGATGCTGAGGCGGCGCTCTCGCTGGTGGCTGCGGGTGGCGTAGGGGCTTTTGCCACGGGTGTCCAGACCGCTCAGGTCGAGTTCGGAGCCAAAGGCGAGGTAGAGGAGCACGTGCCGGGCGCGGCGGTAGTCGGGCCAGCGCTCGAGCCGCGCCGCGAGCTTAGCGCTCAAGGCCACGAGCTCGAGCTCTTCGCGTCGCCTCTTCGCCCAGTCGCGCCAGACATGTTTGGAGGCACCCGCCTCCGGTCTCACCAGGGTCACGCCCTAGCTTATGCCGGAGCGCGGCCTTGGGGCCACTTGTTAATCGGGCCACCTGTTGGACTGATTGTTAAACTGGTTGGACTGATTGTTAAACTGGCGCTATGGACGCTCCAACCCTGAGCCGCGATTACCTCGAGCGCCAGCTCATCCGTGTCAAGCGGGTCACGACCCTCTCCTACCTCTTCACGCTCCTGGCCTTTCCGCTGCTCGCCTACGGCATGGCCAGGGGCCGCTTCGGCGTCGTCTTGGCGGGGGTGGCCTGGCTCGCCATCAGCCTCTTGCAGCGCTACCGGGCGGCGCGGGTGAGGAGCCGCATCGAGGAGCGCCTGCGCGACCTGGACGAGCCGGCCCCTAGCAGCTCCTAGTACGGTAGACTCCAGCGATGAGCTCCCCCCCGAGCGGATCCCGCGCCAAAGCGTTCGGCGCCTTCTACACCGACCCCCTTATCGCCCGTTTCCTGGTCTGGTGGGCCTTGCGGACGGGGCGGGAGACGATCATCGACCCGAGCTTTGGCGGCGGGGTGTTTCTCGAGGAAGCCGCTAAGCGCATCCAGCTCATGGGTGGTGAGATAAACGATCAGGTCTATGGCGTGGAACTCGACGCGGACGTCCATTCGAGGGTTTCCGCGGAGCTTCGTGAGGCCTTGGGGGTCAGTCCCAAGAACCTCATCCTGGCTGATTTCTTCGAGGTAGCGCCCTCGAGGTTGGGGCCCTTTGACGCCGTAGTCGGCAACCCTCCCTTCATCCGCTACCAGAGCTTCAGCGGCGCTAGCCGGGAGCAGGCCTTGCGGCGGGCCCTGGACCAGAACGTCGAGCTGAGCAAGCTGGCCAGTTCATGGGCGGCCTTTTTGGTTCATGCCGTCGCCCTGCTCAAACCCGGTGGACGCCTGGCGATGGTCCTTCCCGTGGAGCTGGGTCACGCCGCCTACGCCCGTCCCCTCGTCGATTTCCTGCAAAGGTCGTTTGGCACGGTCACGCTGCTGACCTTCGAGAAGCGGCTCTTTGTTGAGCTGAGCCAGGACACGCTCTTGCTCCTCGCCGAGGCTAGGGGTGAGCCCTTTGGGGGCTTGCTGTGGCAGGATTTGACGGATGGGGAAGACCTGGCCGTCATTCAAAAGGACGGACGGCTGCCGCTGGCGGGAACTCGTTCGATCGACCTTCCGGCTCTGGCTACGGGTAAGGACAAGCTCGCCTTGCACTTTATTTCCGAGAGGGCCGCGGACCTCTACCAGGAACTGGCCTCGAGCCCCTCGGTCAAGCGATTGGGCGACCTCGCTGAAGCAGGCATAGGTTACGTCACGGGTGCCAATCCCTTTTTTCACCTGAGCCCCGCAGGGGCCAAGGAACGCGATCTCTCAGGAGCCCTCCTCAAGAGGGCGGTGTTCAGGGGAAGGGCGCTGACCGGCCTGAGCTTCGACTTAAAAGACTGGCAGAGGGCAGCGGCGAGGGGAGACGCCGGTTATCTCTTTGCGGTGGAGGCCGAAGAGGCGCTTACGGAGGCGGCGCTGGCCTACATACGCGCCGGTGAAGAGGAGGGCGTCCCAGGGTCCTACAAGTGCCGCACGCGCTCTCCCTGGTACCGGGTGCCGCACGTCTACCTGCCCGACGCCTTCCTGACCTACATGAGCGGCTTGCGGCCCCGCCTCGTCGCCAACGAGGCGGGAGCGGTCGCCCCGAACACCCTTCATGTCGTCCGCCTTCGTCCCCATGCCGCACTGAGCGGCAGGGTCCTGAGCGGCAAGGCGCTGAGCGCGCTGTGGCAGACCTCGCTCACCTGCTTGAGCGCCGAACTCGAGGGCCACGCGCTGGGGGGCGGGATGCTCAAGCTCGAGCCGAGCGAAGCCAGGAGGGTCATGGTGCCTTTTCCTGCTGCCAACGGTGAGCTGGTTGGGTTAGCCGAAGACTGGGACGCAATAGTGAGGCGTGACGGCGAGGACAAAGCGAGGAGGCACGCCAACGAGGTCATCCTCGAGGGCGTGCTGGGGCTGAGCAAAGGGGAATGCCGGCTACTCCGTGACGCCGCCGAGGGGCTGCGCTCGCGGAGATACCGCCGGGGCGGAAGGTCAGGCTCTGTGGCTCGCCCTAGCCGTGTTTAGCCGGTCTCGCGTCCGTCCCTCTCACGATTTTGTAGAATGCGCCAAGAGAAGGAGTCAGCGATGGCGAACGTCAAACACAGCACCGTCCACCACCTCGTCGGCAAGCGTTTTGTCGGCATCACCCCGGAGGGCCAGCGGGTGATGATCGACGGCGAAGCCCACGCTCAGACGGGCATGCGCCCGATGGAACTGCTCTTAAACGCCGTAGGCGCCTGCGCGGCCTACGACATCGTCGAGATGCTCGCCAAAAGGCGGCTTGCGGTCAGGGCTTACCGCATCGAACTGGAAGGCACCAGGGCCGAGGGCACTCCGGCCTACTACACGCACGTTCACGCCCGGCACCACTTCGACGTGCCGGGCTTGGACCAAAAGACCGCCGAGCGCTTCGTGGACCTGGGCATGAACAAGTACTGCTCGGTGGCGGCCAGCCTCAAGGCGGAGATAAGCTTTGAGGTGGTGCTCGAGCACGACGCGGTCTAGCAGGCACAAGGGACGCCCGTACCTCGGCGGGTACAGGCGTCGGCTAGGTCGAGGCGAAAGCGCTAGTCTTGGGCGTTCGCGGGTGCCTGGCGGGTCAGGTAGTCGAGAAAGGTGTAGTCCTGGTCGCTGGCGCTCGAGTGGCAGTCGATGCACATGCTCTGGGCTTCCTCGGCGCTCAGCCAGCCGCCCTCGAAGCCGCGCATCGCCATAGCCATGTCGTCCATGTCGGCATTGTCATCGCCGTTATCGCCGTTGTCGGGGTGCTCTTCGTCCATACCCGCGCGTCCCCACATACCCCACTCCCAGTCGCCGTGATCGGGGTTGGCGCCTTCGCTCTTGCGCATGACGGTGAGGACGCTGACCATCAGCGTCTCGGGGTCGGTGCTCTCCTTGACGAAAAGGCTGCCTTCGG
>JALZLY010000004.1 GCA_030858465.1 Deinococcota bacterium | reverse complement strand
CCCCGTTCTACAGGTGAGGAGGCGGCGCGAGAAGAAGCCCTAAAGAGACGGCGGCAGCGCATCCAGCAGGTGCGCGACCTGCACGCTCAAGGGATGAGCATCAGCGCCATTGCCAGGCACGCCAAAGCTAGCCGCACCTTTGTCCGCCACAGCATCAGCCTGGACGCCCTGCCCGAGAGGCGTCCCAGAAAGCAGCAGGTAAGTCTGCTCGACCCGTTCAAGAGGTATTTAGAGCAGCGCTGGCAAGAGGGCTGTCGGAATGCCAAGCAGTTATGGCGCGAGGTGCGCGACCGGGGCTACCCCGGAGGGTACAAGCGGGTCCATCAGTGGCGGCAAAGACAGCGCCTGCAGGACGCTAGAGCAGCAGAGGGAGACACTACGCCCCTCAAGGCGCGCTCGCTCTCGTCTTACCGCAAGGGCTTCGCGTCGCGGCAGCTGGTGTGGCTGCTCGTTCACGACGCCGAGCGCCTAAGGGCTGAGGAACAGGAGGTGCTCGGTAGGCTCTCTCAACAAGAACCGCTCATAGGGCAGATACGCGATCTGGCGCAGGAGTTCCGTAACCTCTTCAAGAACAAGTGTCCTGAAGCGCTAGACGCCTGGTTTCATAAGGTTGCCGAGACAGCTCTGGAAGACCTCAAAACCTTCGCGACTTCACTGAGGCGTGAGCAGGACGGACTGACAGCCGCCATCGCGTTGCCTTGGAGCAACGGAAGAATCGAGGGAACGGTGACGAAAATCAAGCTGATCAAACGGAGCATGTTCGGCCGGGGGTCGTTCGAGTTGCTGCGCAAGCGCATCCTGCTGGCAACCTAGCCCCTGCACCAAAATGTCGGAAGAGCCTGATTGTCTTCCTAAAACCCCATATTTCGAATTGCTGCGGGTTGGAGGAAAGGCGTTAAGCGCGGGGTCGACGAGGAGTTGACGTTTGAGCAACAAGTCGACGCCCCACCCGCCCCAGGCTTCGCGCAGAGAGGAAGATCATGAACGTACCAGAATTAATCCAGAACTTGGAGCAGTCCCTAAAGGTGGCGCGGCAAGCCATCGATGCTTGGAGTGCCGATGGGCCACGACTAGTACCCGCAGGGGTGCCTCCGCTCACCCACGCGCCCGCCTCGAGCGCCCAGGCTGCCTGGGAGGACGACGGCGGAAGCCAAGCTGCAGCGACCTTATTTAATTTAGGCTCTTTATGGATTCCACGGGGCTGAGACGAAGCGCTTCACGGGAAATCCCACCAGGTCCGTCCACAACGTCATTCATGCAAAACCGCCTCCCGTTGCCGCCCCTTAAAATTATGCCGCCTAAGGAAAGCGGTGGCGGGGATAGTGAGTTGAGGAACCGGACACGTAGTAGCCTACCCTCCGAGCTGTGAACCTTAATTTGTCAAAGCCCTTGGCAGGCAGCTTCGGCTTATGGGATGAGCTATCGCTGGCTGTTCCTTAATAAGCCTATACAGCCACTGGTTCCAGCAGGCTGTCAGTGCTCAACAGCTTTCCCATTAAAAACAACTTGACGGAACCTGTTTAAACCAGTTGTTGGGTCAAAACGTATACCGACAGACAGTGTAGAGGCTGGCACCCTAAGCTCATGTGGCGCCTCTCGGGGCTTCGCCACGTCCCCTCGAGGAGGAGAGGCTGCGCGGCGGCCGCCCCTTCAACCAGCTAGATTAAAAAGGAGAAGCCATGACCACACAACATGTCAACGCGATCGTGATAGGGGCCGGTCAGGCCGGCGGACCATTGGCGGGTGCGCTTGCCAAAGCTGGTTGGAAGGTGGCCCTCGTCGAGCGGGCGCACGTCGGCGGCACCTGCGTGAATGAAGGCTGCACCCCCACCAAGACCATGATTGCCAGCGCTCGGGTCGCCCACCTTGCCCGCCGTGCAGCCGACTACGGTGTGCACACCGGCAAGGTGACCGTGAACCTCGCTGAGGTACGGGCGCGCAAGCGCGCCATCGTCGAATCCTTCCGCAGCGGCAGTGAAAACAGCCTGCGTAAGCTCGAGAACGTCACGCTGCTGATGGGCGAAGCGAGCTTCACAGGACCGAAGAAGATCAAAGTGGAAACGGCGGACGGCGTGCAGGAGCTGAGCGCCGATAAGATCTTCATCAACGCGGGAACCCGTCCGCTCAGGCCGCCCATCGAGGGGCTGAGCGAGGTGCTGGCGCTCGACTCGACCTCCATCATGGAACTCGATGAGGTGCCGGGGAAGCTCCTGGTCTTGGGCGGAGGGTACATCGGGCTCGAGTTCGCGCAGATGTTCCGCCGCTTTGGCAGTGACGTGACCATCGTTCAGCGCGGGCCGCAGCTCTTGGAGCGCGAGGACACGGACGTAGCCGAAGCGGTCGCCGGCATTCTCGCGGATGACGGTGTTGAGTTGCACCTCGGCGCAGAGGCGGTAGCGGTGCGTCAGGACGACCGGGGCAGAATCCTGCTGACCATCAAGGACGCGGAGGGCGAACAGACTCTGGAGGGCACGCACCTCCTCGTCGCGACCGGGCGGAGGCCGAACAGCGACACCCTCAACCTGGAGGCGACTGGGCTACGCGCTGATAAGCGCGGCTTCATCGAGGTGAACAGCAAGCTCGAGACGAGCGCCCCCGGCATCTACGCCCTCGGTGACATCAAGGGCGGGCCTGCCTTCACCCACATCTCCTACGACGATTACCGCATCGTTCGGGACAATCTCCTAAAGGGCGCGCATAAGACTACCGACGGGAGGCTCGTGCCCTATACCGTCTTTACCGATCCGCAGCTCGGCCGTGTCGGCCTTAGCGAAGGGGAGGCACGGGCACAAGGCTACAACGTCAAAGTTGCCAAACTCCCCATGAGTCGGGTGGCCAGGGCGCTCGAGACGGACGAGACGCGCGGCTTCATGAAAGCGGTTGTCAACGCCGAAACAGGACAAATTCTCGGCGCTGCCATCCTCGGCCTGGAGGGCGGCGAGGTTGTATCGGTCCTGCAGATGGCCATGATGGGTCGCGTGCCCTACAGTACCATCCGTGACAGCGCTTTCGCCCACCCGACGCTAGCCGAATCCCTGAACAACCTCTTCATGACCCTGGACTGAGCCGCTAGGAACGTTGGCGAATGCTTCTGCCTCGAGGAGATGCCAGGTCAAATTGTTGACGCAATATCCACTACCTTCGGCCTACTATTGAAACCAAAGCTAGGAGGTGGCAGGTAAAACAACACGACGGGCAGTCTGACTCACCTGAAGAAGGGGCAGATGGAGGGCAGGCTGAAACCAACACACTTCGCGATTAGGTCAGTTCACTCGCCCCATGCGATCTAAGCACTGCAGGATTCCGAAGGGAAAAAACAGGGACAAGGGTTGTGCAGGGAAGGCTGAGGGTAAGGCCAAAACTTTCTTGCTAAACCCACAGATGACAGCAAAAAAAACTAAGGAGGCTGACATGAAAGACAACCACGAACCCAGAGAACACGGCTATACGCGCAGGCAGCTACTCAAACTCGGTATCGGGATTGGCGCAGG
>JALZLY010000003.1 GCA_030858465.1 Deinococcota bacterium | reverse complement strand
CGCTGGAACCTCAAGAACCAACGGGCAGTCCCGAAGGACCGGAGTTTCTTTGTACGCCAGAGATTTTACGCACAGAGCGCTTTGTCTGTGCAACCGCGTATCTCTACTGTCATTGTGCTCTGGACTTGCGTCCTACAAGCAGTATAACACATTCCGGCATTGAAAAGCCCGGCTATCGCCGCACAAAATTCATCCCCACGGATAAATCCGGGGGCTTTCTTTTGTGTTTTTCCGGTAAGATAGCGCATGGACGACCTCTTCATCCCCGTCATCATGGCCGGCGGCTCGGGCCAGCGCTTCTGGCCGCTCTCGACCGCCGAACGCCCCAAGCAGTTTCTCGATCTGGAGCACAGTGGCCGCAGCCTGCTGCAGGCCACCTTCGACCGCCTGCTTCCCTTGGCCGGCGGGGCTGAGTGCGTCTTCGTGGTGACCTGCGAGCGCTACCGCGGGCTCATCCTCGAGCAGCTGCCCGAGCTGCCGGCGGAGAATCTTATTTTGGAGCCCGTCGCCAGGGACACCGCCGCCGCCGTAGCCTTGGCCGCGCTCGAGGTCGAGGCGCGCTTCGGCAACGTGGTCATGGGCCTCTTCTCCTCGGACCACCGCATCGGCGACGTCGGCGGCTTTCAGGCGACTGTCCGGCAAGCTGCCGAAGCGACGCTGGCGACGGCCGGTCTGGTCACGCTGGGCATCCGGCCGACCTTCGCCGCCACCGGCTACGGCTACATCCAGCGCGGCGAGGAGGTGGGCGGCGGCGTCTACAGGGTCGCCCGCTTCGTCGAAAAGCCCGACCTCGAGCGGGCCAGGAGCTACCTTGGCGCCGGCGATTACAGCTGGAACGGCGGCATCTTCTTGTGGCATACCAAGACGATTCTGGACGAACTCGCCAACCATGTACCCGAGCTCATGACGCCCCTCAGGGAAGCCCTTGCCACAGGTACGCTGGACAGCGTCTTCCCGACACTGCCCAAGACCAGCATCGATTACGCGGTGCTCGAACGAACCGAGCGCGCCTTCGTGGTTCCGGCCGATTTCGGCTGGGACGACCTGGGCGACTGGATCGCCCTCGAGCGCCTCTTAAAGCAGGACGCGCCCAACACCGTCATCGGCAGGCACGTGAGCGTAGACACCTCGGGCAGTCTCATCTACACCACCGACGGCGAGGACGTTATCATCACCATCGGCCTCGAGGATCTGGTCATCGTCAAGGAGGGCAAGAGGATGCTCATCGCCCGCAAGGACCGCGTGCAGGACATCAAAGGAGCCCTGCAAGGGCCGGAGCTCGCGGAGGGCTGAGCCTGGCACAGCGGCCTGCTCCGCTAGCGAGGCCGGGCCTTTGGGAGAGGGTGGCGTGTTGGCGGCAGACCTCTCCAGGAACCCGCCTTTGCTCCAGCAGGCGCTATGCTGAGACATGGCCGACACCAGAGAGGTTATTTTGGACGAGGAGATTTCCGCAAAGGAGCGGGCGCAGTTTTCGGAGGCCGGCGGTCGCGGCTGGGGCTACGCGGTCTTGTGGCGGGGCAAGTACTGGCGCATCGTCGAGAGGGTACGCACGCCTGAAGGAAAGCGCGGCTTCCGCGTCAAGGAGGCCGGCTGAGATTGCTCTCTCGGCCGGGTGGCCGCCCACGCCTCTCTGGATGAGGGCAGACAAAGGATTTAGGGTAGAATAGTCGGCAGCTCGAGAAAGGGCTCTTGAACCTGTCGCGGCAGCAAGCGGCACGTGACGTCAATCTTTTGTAAAGGAGCTAGTAATGAACATGGTGATCTTGATCGTCGCGGGCGCCGCGCTGCTCTTTTTCCTCGTTCTCTTCACCTTCATTCCGGTCGGGCTGTGGATCTCGGCGATCTCCGCCGGGGTCAAGGTCAGCCTCGGCAGCCTGGTGGCTATGCGCCTGAGAAGGGTGTCCCCGCACCAGATAATCCTGCCGCTCATCAAGGCCGACAAGGCCGGTATCCCCGTCGATCAGGACGGCCTCGAGGCCCACTATCTCGCCGGCGGCAACGTCAATCGGGTGGTGGACGCGCTGATCGCCGCGGATAAAGCCAGGATTGCCTTGCCCTTCGACCGGGCGGCGGCCATCGACTTAGCGGGCCGCAACGTCTTGGACGCGGTCAAACTTTCGGTCAACCCGCGCGTCATCCAGACCCCCGACGTGATGGCCGTCGCCAAGGACGGCATCCAGCTCATCTGCACCGCCCGGGTGACGGTGCGGGCCAACTTGGAGCGCCTCGTGGGCGGCGCCGGCGAGGAGACCATCATGGCCCGGGTCGGCGAGGGCGTCGTCTCCTCGATCGGCTCCTCGATCGATCACAAGGCCGTCCTGGAGAGTCCCGAGATCATCTCCAAGGCGGTGCTCGCCCGCGGCCTCGACTCCGGCACCGCCTTTGAGATCTTGTCCATCGACATCGCCGACATCAACGTCGGCAAGAACATCGGCGCGATCTTGCAGACCGACCAGGCCGAGGCCGACAAGCGCGTGGCGCAGGCTAGAGCCGAGGAGCGCCGGGCGATGGCGGTGGCCGCCGAGCAGGAGAACCGCGCCAAGGTCGAAGAGATGCGCGCCAAGGTGGTCGAGGCCGAGGCCGAGGTGCCCTTGGCGCTAGCCGAGGCCTTCCGAAAGGGAAATCTGAGCGCCACGCAAGCCGGCAGGCAGTAGACACCCGCAACAAACAAGTGGAGGCCAGTCGCCGAAAAACCTTCTCCAGAGGCATCAGGCCTTTACATTCGTCTGAAACGCGACCCCCGCATCTCCTAAACCCTCAAGCACGATGCCGACTGCAAGCCACAACTCGAGCCCGTCCTCACTTGCCAAAGAGGTTGGGCAGTTCCTCTAGCGTCACCAGGACCTCGCGCGGCTTGGAGCCTAAGTGCGGGCCGACCACCGCCAGGGACTCGAGCGAATCCATCAGCTTGCCCGCGCGCGCGTGCCCGACGCCCAAGCGCCGCTGCAGACGCGAGACGCTCGCTTGGCCCTCGTTGATCACCAGTTCGGCGGCCTCGCGCAGCTTGTCGTCGTTCCAGTCGATGAGTCCCGAGGCCGAGGACTCGTCGCTGGGCGGCGGATCGAAGTCCGAGCCGTAGGCCTCGACGAAATCGTCGTCGAAGTATTGGCGGCGCAAAAAGCCGGCCAGGTTGTGGATCTCGGGCTCGCTGATAAAGGGCCCTTGCAGGCGCGCGGGCTTGACCAGGCCGGGCTGGTAGAAGAGCATGTCGCCCTGGCCGGTGAGCCGCTCGGCGCCCATGGTGTCTAGAATCGTCCTCGAGTCGTGACCCGACGACACCGCAAAGGCGACGCGCGCGGGCACGTTGACCTTGATCAGGCTGGTCAAGATGTCCACGCTGGGCCGCTGGGTGGCGAGGACCAGGTGCATGCCGGTGGCGCGGGCCATCTGCGCCAGCCTCATGATGGCGCTCTCGACCTCCTTGGGCGAGGTGATCATCAGGTCGGCCAATTCGTCGATGATGATGACCATGTGCGGCAGCTCGGGCATGTCCAGGTTGCGCGCCTTGTCGTTGTACTGGTCTAAGTTCTTGGCGCCTATTTTGCTCATCATCTTGTAGCGCCGCTCCATGTGGGCCACGGTGCCCAAGAGCACGCCGGCGGCGTCGCCCGGGTTGGTGACGACCGGGCGCACCAGGTGAGGGATGCCGTCATAGGGCGTCAGCTCGACCATCTTGGGGTCGATCATCAGGAAGCGCAGTTCGGTCGGCAGGAACTTGTAGATGAGGCTGCCGACGAGGGTGTTGACCGCGACGGACTTGCCCGAGCCGGTCGAGCCGGCGACGAGCAAATGCGGCATCTTGGCGAGGTCGCCGACCACCATCTCGCCGTCGATCGACTTGCCGAGGATGAGCGGCAACCGCGCCTTGCTGCGCCGAAACGCCGCGGACTCGGCGGCCTCGCGGAAGGTGATGAGGTCGCGGTGGGCGTTGGGGACTTCTAAGCCGATCACGCTCTTGCCGGGGATCGGCGCCTCGATGCGCACCGAGCCCACCGCCATCGCCAGGGCCAGGTCGTCCGATAGGGTGGCGAAGCGGCTGATCTTCTCGCCCGGCGCGGGCTCGACCTCGAAGCGGGTGACGGTGGGGCCGCGCGCCGAGGAGACGACCCGGCCCTGGAGCTTGAAGTTGTGAAGCGTCTCGTCGATCTTGCGCACCCTGCCCTGGGCCTCGCGCGCCTGCTCGCCGGGGCTGTCGTCTTGTTTCGCGCGCTTGTCCAGGAGCTCGAAGCCGGGAAGCTGGATGGGAATGCCGCCGACGCGCGTATCCACCTCGTGGCCCTCCTCCGGCTCGTCGACGATCGCCTCGCTGATGCTGGGAGCGGGCTGGCTAGGGGACGCGTCTCCAAATGCAAGCTCGGGCGCCTCGGGCGCCTCCTCGTCTCCAGACTCGAGCTCGGGCGCGTCGGGCGCCTCCGCCAAGCTTGGCGCCTCGGGCGGCGCCTCCGTTTGAGCCTCGGTTTGAGATTCGGCTTCGGCCTCGGCTTCTAAGTCGGGCTCGAGCGCCCCGGCGACCGGTCCGGGCCGGCGCAATTTGCTCTGGAGCTCACTCAGCCGCTCGCGCCAGCCCTCGCTCTCGGCCAGGGCGGAACGGCCCCGCGCGCGCAAGGCCTCGCTCAGCCGGGCGCTCAGCTCGCCTAACTCGGGCGCGCCGCCGAACTCGCTCTGCAAGCGCAAGAACGCCGCCGACAGACCGTACCAGGCGCCCAGCTGGCCGGCGTCGCTTGCCAGCGCCCGTTGCGACTCGGCAATCTGGGCGTAGGCCTGCAGCCTGACCTGGTGGTCGGCCATCGCCTGCACCAGCGCGCGCGGCCCGCAGCCTGCGAGCCCGCCCTCGGCCAGGTCGCGCGCCCTCCTGAGGCGCCCGTAGCGCTGGGCCAGGGCGGTGAGGTCCAAAAGCAGGGTCTTGCGGATGTCGTCGAGCGCGCACGCGACCCGGCCGGGCTCCTCGAAGGGCTCGCTCAAGCCGTCAGTCATCGCCCGCAACCAGGCCTCGAAGCCGGCCAGGGCCTCCCCGTCCAGGCTGTGGCGGAACTCCGCGGCCCGGTCCTGGGTAAAGCCGGCGACGGCATTCTGCCAGGCCTGGAGGTCCGCCTGGGCGTCTTGAAGCGTCTCCTCGTCCGCCCTCTCCAGGGCCGCGCGGGTCTTAGCCACGGCCTTGCGCCACTTGCCGAGTTCGGCGCTGCCGGGGTAGAGCGTGCGCAAGGCCGCCAGGTCCTTGTCGATATCGCGGAGGCCGCGCTGAGCCAGGGCCACGTCCGCGCCAAAGGCCGCTCGCGATTTGAGGCGCCGCCGGGCCGACAGCAAACCCGTCGCGCCGTGACGGACGGCCTGCACGCTCCGGCGGGTGGCGCCTCGAGCGAGGCGCGTTGGCGGCCAGCCCAAGAGGAGTTCTACGCCCAGGCTCAAGACGAGGAGCGCCGGCACCAGCGCCAGCCAGCCCGTGGCGCCGGCCAGCGAGGCGCGCAGGCGCTCACCCCAGAGACCGCTCGAGGCGGGGCTAAAGAGCATGAGCAGGAGCCAGAGGCCGAGCGCCAAGAGCAGATAGCCGGCCAGGAGGCGCGGCCAGCTCCTGGGGTTCTTGCGCAGCAAAAAGAGGCCGCCCAGGGCGAGCACCGGCCAGGGCAGGGCGTAGGCGCCCCAGCCGATGCTGCCCGTCAAGAGGCCGCGCAGGGCCGCGCCCAGCTCGCCCGTCGGCAGGACGGGCAGGAGCAGGCCCAGCGTGACCAGGCCGAGCGCCAGGAGCACCAGGCCGACGGCCTCGAGGTCGGGCTGGTGGGGTCTTGGTACTTTCGCTTTGCTTCGCTGTCTCGCCACACCCAAGCTTACCGCGCCGGGGGCCGCAAAACCGGGCTTTCCTCTCAGCAAGGGCTCGAGCCTGAGCCTCCTGGGTGCCGCCCTCCTGGGTGCCGCCCTCCTGGGTGTCCGCCTCTTAGGTGTCCGCCCTCGGCTTCCGCTCCAGCAGGGGCGGCTCCGGCACCGAGGTGGGCGGGCCGCGAAAGGCCGGCCTGGTGAGCAGGTACTCTTCCAAGACGACTTTGGCGAGCGCCACCACCGGAATCGCCAGCAAGATGCCCACCAGGCCCATCAGCCCGGCGCCCAGGAGCAGGGCCAGCAGCACCGTGACGGGGTGGAGGTTGGTCGCTTTGGCCATGATATAAGGCCCGAAGACGTGCGCCTCCAACAGGTTGGCGCCGACAAAGACCGCCACCGCGCCCACCGCCACCCAGGGGCCGACGGTCAGCCCCAGGAACACCGCCGGAATGGCGCCGATGATGGGACCCAGATAGGGAATCAGGTTCAAGACCGCGGCGATAAAGGCGATCGACAGGGCCAGCGGCACACCCAAGAGCAAGAGGCCGAACCAGATGAAGACTCCTACGATGAACGAGATGAGCAGGCGGCCGCGGACGAAGCCGCCCACGGCCAGGTCCGCCTTGGCGGTCAGATCGCGGTAGAGGGGGCGCCAGCGCAGCGGCACATAGCGCGCGAACGAAGCCGTGATGCGGGGAAAGTCGTAGAGAAAATAGGCGCTGGTCACCACGATCAAAAACACCTGCAGGGTGCCCGAGACGATAGTCAGGACCCCGGCGTAGAGGATGCCGCCGCTAAAGTTGACGAGGTCTTGCAAGAATGCCCTCAAGTTCATCGCCGCCTCGGCCAGAAAGCCGGTCACCGTCTCGCCCGCGGCTTCGACGAGCGAGGTCGTCAGCCCTGGCTCGGGGTCCGCGCCCAGACGCTCGAGCAGGTTCAGTTGCAAAGTCTCGAGCCAAACCACCGAGTCCTGGCCGTAGAGCAGCAGGGTGTTGACCGCGCCGGGGATCAGCCGGATGAACTCGCCCGACTCGACGATGACCCGGCCGATCAGGACCGAGCCGAAGACGAAACCCACGCTCAGCATCAGGTAGACGAGCACCACCGCCAGCGGCCGGCCGATGCGCAGGCGCTGCAGGGCGTTCACCAGGGGGTTCAGGATGTAGGCGATGGTGAAGCCGATGACGGCGACCTGTAGCGCAAAAGCGTAGGTGCCGCGCAAGCGCCACAGCAACCAGAGCAGCAAGACGACAGCGACGGTATAGACGAAGGCCCGCACCCAGACGCTGCGCCAGACGATCTCGAAGGCGGTGGCTTCACGGTCCATTGCGCTCCTCCCGGGCAGGCTCGAGCCCACCTCCTTGACACCCGGATCCGACCGGGTCAAAGCGTAGATGGAGCACGATGAGAAGCACGGTCATGAGAAGCACGGTCACGAGAAGCACGGTAGCCTCCGCGGCGTCCGCTAGGGGCCGACGAAGAGCGAGGCCGCCCGCACGCGCAAGGCCTCCTCGTCCAGGCCTTCTCCGAAAAAGCTTCCCTCGGGCTCCCACACCTCGAAGTGCAGGCGCGCGCCCTGGGTGCTGCCGCGCACGCCCTCGGGGGTGCCGGAGTTGCCGACGAAGCCGATCACCTGACCGCGGTAGACGCGCACGCCCGTGCCGATGCCGGGGCGGATGTTGGCCAGGTGCGCGTAGCGCAGGAGGTAACCGTCGTCGGTCTCGAGGACGATCTGGCGGCCGCGCAAGGAGTCGAGCTGCGCCTCGTCGGCGCCCCTTTCGGAGACAGCGGCGAGCAGCGCCTGCCACGCCTCCTGGCTGTGCTCGCGGTAGACAAGGTCGGCGCGCCGCACGGTGCCGTCGGCGGCCGCGATCACCGGCGTGCCGTAGGCGATGGGCACGCCCGCGTCGTCGCTATAGAAGTTGAAGCCCTGGTTGACGCCCTGGCGGTAAGGCCGTGCGGCGCCGGGCAGATAGGCCGGGTTCTGCGGCAGGCGTGCGCCCACCACCGGAAACCACAGCCCATCCTCCTGCGGCGCCGTCACCGCGGCCGCCCCCTGCGGCGCGGCCGCCCCCTCCGCCGCCCGCGACTGCGCGCGCAGCCAAGCACTCGTGACGACGAGGCTGTAAGCGAAGAGAAGGGCGAGCAAAACCCAACCCGGCTTCACCCTGGGCCAGGCCCCTGCCTTCGGCCAGCGCATCTTCACCCCTCGAGTCTAGCACGCCCAGGTCAAGGCGTGAGGACGAAGAGCGGGAAGACCCCGCTCTTCACTGACCCTGGAGCTTTCTGACCCTGGAGCTTTCTGGCTCTGGAGCTTTGAGGACGTTCAGCTCAGGCGCTGAGCGTCTTGCCGCCGCGAATGCAGGAGGTGCAGACGCGCATCGACTTGCGGTTGCTACCCTGCTGAATGCTCACCTTTTGCAGGTTGGGGAGCTTCCACTTTTTGGAGATGCCGGTGGTGTTCTTGCCGACGCCGCCCTCGCGCTTGGCCTTGCCGCTTCTCACCACGTTGTTGAGGACAATCGGTTTTTTGCCGCAAATTTCACAAACTTTTGCCATAGTCACCTCATCGGCCCGTTCTCGGGCAAGCCTTACAACTCTAGCACAGGGCAGCAGGCCGCGTAAAGCGCAGTGAGAGCCAAAAGCCAGGAGAGCCAAAGGGCAATTCGAAGTGAACATTTTTGAGAAGAGAGGCTGTGCTGCTGTATGTGCTGCTGGTGTGGTCATGGCCAGGCAGAGGTTGGGATGGGCCAGAGGAGGGTGAGCAAGCCCTCAAACTTCAGCAACCTTGCTGATTTCGGTTTGCTGGACGTGCTCGAGCCGGGCCCAGAGGGGTGCGAGCGGCGCGAAGGTGCCCGCGGCCGCCCTCTCGAGCGCCGCGCTCAACCTCAACAGGCGCGCGTCCTCAAGCGCCGGAGCCATGAAGTGAACGCCGCAGGGCAGGCCGTCCTCGGCGGCACCCGCGGGCAGGCTGACGGCGGGCAGACCCGCCAGGTTGGCGAGCACGGTGTTGACGTCACCTAAGTACATGGCGAGCGGGTCGGCCACGCGCTCGCCGAGGGGATAGGCCGGGGTGGGCGCGGTCGGCGTCAGGAGCAGGTCGAAGCGCTCGAAGGCCCGCTCAAAGTCGCCCGCGATGAGGCGGCGCACCTTGAGCGCCTTGCCGTAGTAGGCCTGGTAGTAGCCGGCCGAGAGGGCGTAGGAGCCCATCAAGACGCGGCGGCGCACCTCGGGTCCAAAGTTGTGAGCGCGCGTGCGCATCGCGCTGGCGACCTGGCCGAGCGCGCCCTCGCCCTCGCGGCTGCCGTAGAGGCTGCCGTAGAGGCTGCCGTCGTAGCGCGCCAGGTTGCTGCTGGCCTCGGCGGGCGCCACCAGGTAATAGCTGGCGACGCCGTAGCGCGCGTGCGGCAGGGTGGCCTCGCCGACCGTCGCGCCCAGGGCCTCGAGCCGACTCGCGGTGCGCGCCAAGGCCGCCCGCACCCCCTCGCTGTTGCCC
>JALZLY010000002.1 GCA_030858465.1 Deinococcota bacterium | reverse complement strand
CTGGGGCGGAGCGCGCACCTGAGCGGCCTGGTGCGGACGCGCGCGGGCTCGTGCGGGCTCGAGGCGGCGGTGGCTTTGGACGAACTTCCTCACGCCAGGGGCCTCGGCAACGCCGAGGCGCTGCCGCTGCCCCTGGTGACCTTGAGTCCGGAGGACGAGACGCGCGCGCTGCAAGGCAAGAGGTTGAGGCTCGATCTCACCGGCCCGAGCGGTCTGGTCGCCGAGGACGGCCACCTCGTCGCGGTGGCCGAGCCGGTCCCGTCGCGGCCGGGCGAGGTCTTACCGGGCGAGGTCTTAGAGGCCAGAATCGTGCGCGCCTGGGCACGCTGAGTGCGCTGACCAGCCGTGAGTACAATGCCCCTCGAGCACAAGCGGCGTCGATTAGAATAGAGAGAATTATGAAAGTCAGCATAGAGAGAGCAAAATCTTTCAGATCGAGGCGATTATGACGGCAACGGTGAGGGTGAAGACGCGATGAACATCGGCATTCCCAAAGAGGTCAAGACCCACGAGTACCGCGTCTCGGCGACCCCCGGCGCGGTCCGGGCCTTCGTGTCGCACGGCCACCGGGTCTTCGTGCAGGCGGGCGCGGGCGGCGGCAGCGGCTTCGGCGACGAGGCCTACGCGGCCGAGGGCGCGGTCGTGGTGGCGAGCGCCGCCGAGGCCTGGAGCCAGGAGATGGTCCTCAAGGTCAAGGAGCCCGTCAGCAGCGAGTACGGCTTCTTGCGCGAGGACCTCATCCTCTTCACCTACCTCCACCTGGCGGCCGACAGGCCGCTCACCGAAGCACTGCTGGGGGCCAAGACGAGCGCCATCGCCTACGAGACGGTGCAACTCGAGAGCGGCCAGCTCCCCCTCCTGACGCCGATGAGCGAGGTCGCCGGGCGGATGGCGCCGCAGGTCGGCGCGCACTACCTGGGCAAGTTCTTAGGCGGCCGCGGCGTCCTCCTGGGCGGCGTGCCGGGCGTCCTGACCGGCGAGATCGCCATCCTGGGCGGCGGCGTGGTCGGCACCAACGCCGCCAAGATCGCGCTCGGCTTAGGCGCGCGCGTCAGCGTCCTCGACATCAGCCACAGCCGCCTGCAGTACTTGGACGACGTCTTCGGCGGTCGCCTGCAGACGCTCGCCAGCAACCCGGCCAACGTCGCCGAGGCGATCGCTCGCGCCGACCTGGTGGTGGGCGCGGTCTTGATTCCCGGCGCGAGAGCGCCGCACCTGGTGACCCGCGACATGCTCGGCAGCATGAAACCCGGCAGCGTCATCGTGGACGTGGCCGTGGACCAGGGCGGCTGCATCGAGACCATCCGCCCGACCACCCACGACGAGCCCACCTATCTCGTGGACGGGGTCGTTCACTACGGCGTCGCCAACATGCCCGGCGCCGTGCCCCACACCAGCACCATCGCTCTCTCCAACCAGACCCTGCCCTACGCGCTCCTCTTGGCCGACAAGGGCACGAACGCGCTCAAAGAGAACGCCCCGCTCATGAAAGGCCTCAACATGCACGCGGGCAGGCTCACCTACACGGCGGTGGGCGAGGCCTTTGGCCTCGAGGTGGTCAAGCCGGAGGAGGCGCTCGGCAAGGCGACCGTCAGAGCCTGAACCACCTGACACTGAACCACCTGACCTGAACCACCTGACCTGAACCACCTGACAGGGCGAGAGCAAAGGCCACTCTCGCCCTGTTCCCACACGCTTACGCCGCCTGCTTGCGCCCCCGGCGCGCCTCGATAAAGGAGCGCACGGCAAAGACGAGAAAGACCAGGCAGAGAACGGCGGTGATGGCCTGCACGGTCGCGGCCACGGGCCGGGCGGCGGTGCCGCCCAGCAGCGCGATCACGCCGCCGAAGGTGCCCAAGAGCCCCAACAGGGCCAAGGCCGCCGCCGCGTGCATGGCGTGCCTGCGCAGCTCCGGCTTTTTGCCGATGAAGCCCGTCAGGGCGATGAGCGCGCCCAAGATCGAGGGAATGAGGGCGGTGAGGCTGCCGGTCGGCGCCAGAAAATAGCCGCCCAGGCCGAGCACGACGAGCGCGAGTCCGAGTCCGATGGCAAGATTGGGCATCTTTACTCCTCCGGCCGGCTAAAGAAGCCGGCGCTGTTTCCTTTAGTCTAACCCTCAGATAGTCTAACCCTCAGCAACCTCGAGGCTAGCGCAACCTCGAGAGCGCCTTGCGGATGAGCGTCTCGGCGCCCGCCTCGGGCTCCTTGAGCGCCAGCTCGGCGACCGCCATCCTGACTTGCGACTCGCGGTAGCCCAAGGCCAGGAGCGCCTCGACCGCGTCGCTACCGGCGGGCGAAGTCACCGGGCCGGGCCGCGGGCCGGAGGGACCGGCCATCAGCTCCTCGGGCAGCCTGTTCTTGAGGTCCAAGACGATGCGCTCGGCCATCCTTTTGCCGACGCCGGGCGCGCTCGAGAGCAGCGCCGCGTCGCCCTTCAAGATGGCCTCCGCGAGCAAGGTGGTCGGCACGGCCGAGAGCAGCGCCAGGGCCAGCCTGGGGCCGATACCCGAGACGCTCAGCAGGAAGCCGAAGAGCTTATGGGCGTCAGCATCCGCAAAGCCGTAGAGCGCCCAGCTCTCCTCCTTGACGACGAGCTGGGTGTGGAACCTCACCGCCTCGCCCTTGCGGGCGCTCACCAGAGTGCTCTTGGGCGCGAAGAGCTCGAGCCCGAAGCCGCCCATCTGGACGATCAGGCTACCCGGCCGGACCTCGGTCACGACGCCCTCGATAAAGGCGATCATGAAATTGAAGATTGAAAATTGAAGATTGAAAAAGCTTCCTTTGTCGTCATGATGGATATCCTTGCCCAGCCTGTTTCAAGTATTTTATGAGGCCGGAGAGCTGGCGGGCGATAGCCGTAAGCTTCTCTTGGAGACGTGCGCATTGGGACTGGTCGAGATAGCCGAGGTCCGAGGCGACATAAAGCTGCGACCTCACTTCGGCGGCTGAAGCCTTGGCGATATACAGGAACTGCACGAACTCTCGGTTGCCTCTTCGTTCAAAGCCCTCGGCGACATTAGACATGACAGAAACAGCAGCGCGCCTCATCTGATCGCGCAAACCATGATCGCGCGCGAAGGCTCCACGTTCAGACATTTGGTAAACCTCTGTCACCATGACTCTTGCATCCTGCCATACTCTCATGTCTTCGAACTTTTCGATTCGACCCATGTTCGCTCGAGCTCCCAGTTTTGAATTTTGAATTTTAAATTTCCCCAAACAGCGGCGCGAAGATGGTCTCGTAGCCGATGTCGGCGACCGTCTGGCAGCCGGTCAGGCGCATGGCGTACTCGAGCTCGGCGGTCAGCTGCGCGAGCGGCCGGTCGTTCTCTACGACCACCGCCTCGGCGCCGACGGCCAGGTAGCGGAAGACGTCGATGCCGTCCCTCACCGCGCCGCCCGCGTAGACCGCGACCATGCCCGCGACGGCGTCGAAGATGTCAGGGAAAATCTCGATGGTGGCCGGGCTGCCCAGCTTGAGGCCCGCGCCGGTGTGGACGACGATGGCCTCCAAACCCGCCTCCATGGCGATCTCGGCGTCGGCCGGGCTCCCTACCCCGTAGAGCCAGAAGGGCACCCCGGCGGCGGCGCGAAGCTCGGCCAGGTCCTCCTTGGTCCGCGGCCGCCACTCGCCCCTGCCGTAGGGCGGCGTCTCGGCCAGGGCGGTCAGGTCGAGCGCCACCGCGGGCACGCCCAGGCTGCGCAGCTCGCGCACCTGCGGCATGAGTACGCCCATCTTCTGGGAGCGCACGAGCGGCACGACCTGCGCCGGCTCGAGGCCGGGGGCGAGTTCGGCCGCCACCAGGCTGAGGCCCTCCAAGGCCTGCGGCGCGCGGCCCAAGGAGCTCGCGAAGAGCGGCAACAGGGGCGCGGCGCAAGGCATGCCCAGGATCTCGGTGCCGGTGTCGGCCTGCTCGACGCCGTGAAGGAGCCGGGGGATGAGCTGGTAGCTCTCGAGGGCGGCGAAGTCCCGCTGCGACATGCGCTCATGATAGCAGGGCGCGAGCATGACCTTTGTTGACATGACCTTTGTCACTGGACGGCAGCGAGCGGATTCTCCATACTGTAATGAAGAGAATAAAGGACCGACCGTTCGGGTTTGCACGTTGCGGCCACTGGAGAGAGGAAAAACGACTTGAGGCGAGACGGTGATTGACGGTGATTGAGGTAGAGGGGCTCGAGAAGCGCTTCGGCAAGGTGCGCGCGCTCAAGGGGGTGAGCTTCACGGCGCGGCCCGGCGAGGTCTACGGTCTCCTGGGGCCCAACGGCGCCGGCAAGACCACGGCGCTCCGCATCCTGGCGACGCTGCTCAAGGCCGACCGCGGCCGGGCGCGCGTGAACGGCCTGGACGTCGTCAGGGACTCCGAGCGAGTGCGCAGGAGCATCGGCGTGGTCAACGGCGGCATGGGCCTTTACGACCGCCTGACCGGGCGCGAGATCCTGCACTACTTCGGCCGGCTCTACGGCATGAGCAGAGCTCGGATCGAAGAACGCATAGGCGAGCTCGACGGGCTCTTGAACCTGGGCGAGACGCTGCCCAGACGGGCCGGGGGCTTCTCGACCGGGATGAAGCAGAAGATCGTCGTCGCGCGCGCCGTCCTCCACGACCCGCCGGTGATCTTCTTCGACGAGGCGACCTCGGGCCTCGACGTGATGGCGCGCCGGGCGGTGCTCGACTTCGTCCGCGACTACCCGGGCAGGGAGCGCACGGTTATCTACTCGACTCACGTGATGAGCGAGGTCGAAGAGCTCTGCGACCGGGCCGCCATCGTTTTCGAAGGCGAGAAGATCGCCGAGGGCAGCGTCCAGGAGCTTCTCGCCACAGGGCGGGCAGACCACCTCGAGCAGGCCTTCTTCGGCATCGTCGAGCGCTATCGGGCCGCCGGGGACGTGGCGGAGGTCGCGGCGTGAGGGCGGCCTTCGTCCGGCAGGTGATGGCCAAGGAGGTCCTCTCCACCCTGCGCGACCGCCGGGCGCTCATCTCCAACCTGCTCATTCCCCTGCTCATCTTGCCCTTCGTCATGCTCGGCCTGCCACTCGTCTTCGTGGGCCTGTTCGAGCGCGAAGGCGAAACCGTCAGCGAGGTGGCGGTGCGGGGCTTGGCCGCCATGCCGGCCGAGCTCGTCGACACCTTTGGCGAGCACAACCTCCGGCTGGTGGAGGTCGCCGACCCTGTGGCCGCGGTGAGAGACGGCGACTATCAGGCCGCCTTGGTGGTCGAAGAGGGCTTTGCCGAGGCCTTGGAGCGAGGCGAGCAGGCTCCCCTCACCCTCTACAGCCGTCAGGGCAACATGCGCAGCGAGCTGAACGCCGGCAGGATCAGCAGCGCCGTCAGGAGCTATGAACAGGGGCTGGTGGCCGAGCGGCTGGCGGCGGCGGGCCTGGACCCGGCGGTGCTCGAGCCCCTCAGCCTGAGCCGCGTCGACGCCGGCCCCGAGAGCGGGGGCGCGGCCGGCATGATGAGCTGGCTGATCCCCTTCTTTATCGCCATCTGGACCTTGACGGGAGGCCAGATGACGGCCATCGACGCCACCGCCGGGGAAAAGGAGCGGGGCACCCTGGAGGCCCTGCTGGTCGCACCGGTGCGGCGCGGCGAGGTGGTGTTGGGCAAGGTTCTGGCCACCATGACCACTGGGCTCAGCGCCGCGCTGATGGCGATCGTCGGCTTTTTGATCGGCGGCCTGATCCTGAGGGGCTTGGTGGCCGCGCAGCCGGACATGGCCGGGGTCGGCCAGTTCGCCGGCACCATCAGCCTGAGCGCCGGCACTATCCTCCTCCTGCTCATGAGCGCCCTGTTGCTGGCGGGTTTGATGGCGGCGCTGCTCATCAGCATCACCATGTTCGCCAAGTCCTTCAAGGAGGCCCAGTCCTACCTGGCCCCTCTCAGCTTCGCCATCATCTTGCCGCTCTTCGCCCTGCAGTTCTCCGACTTCCTCGACTACGGCGCCGCGCTCTATTCGGCGCCCGTCTTGGGCGTGATGCTCACTATGGCCGACGTCATCAGCGGCGACGTCGTCCCATCCAAGCTGCTGCTGTCCTGGGGCGCCACTACCCTCTGGGCCGTCCTCCTCCTGGGCTTCGCCTACCGCTCGTTCAGGCGCGAAGACGTGTTGTTCAGGGGCTAGGCTGGGGGTTGGGGGTTGGGGAACACCAGGCCCCGACCCCAGTCTAGTCCGAGGCGGCCGGCAGCGGCTCCCCGCTCTGTGGGGTGTCACGCGGGGTGTCGCGCAGGACGCGCTCGGGCAGGGCCAGGGCGATGAGGAAAGCCAGCAGCGACAAGGCGGTGGCGACGATAAAAATCTCGCCGATGGCCGCGCCCAGGGCCGCGCGCATGCTGCTCAGGAAGGGCGCGAATACCTGGGTGGCGCCGTGCGCGGCGATCTGCGCCTGAACGCCCTCGAGCGCCACCGGGTTGGTCAGCAGGTTGGGCGAGAAGGCCTCGGCCGCCAGCTCGGCGGGCAGGCCCGTCACCTCCCGCGGGTGGTAGAGTTGGGCGCCGCGGCGCAAGGACGAGGCCACAAAGGCGCCGAAGACGGCGACGCCCAGGGTGCCGCCCATCTGCCGAAAAAACTGGTTGGCCCCGGTGACCACGCCCAATTGGGCGGCGGGCATGGCGTTTTGCACCGCCAGGACGAAGAGCGAGTTCGTCGGGCCGATGCCGATGCCCAGGAGCAGCATGTAGAGAACGACCAGGAGCGGCGGCGCACCCACGTCCAGCGTGGCCGTCAGCAGCAGAGCGACGACCGAGAGCGCGCTGCCGCCCACGATGAAGGGCTTGTAGCGGCCCGTCCTCGACACCAGCAGGCCCGCCAAGGTCGAGCTGAGCACCAGCCCGCCCATGAGCGGCGTGAGCACCAGGCCCGAACTCGCCGCCGAGCCGCCCTGCACCCCCTGGACGAAGAGCGGCAGGTAGATGACCGCGGCGAAGAGGCCGGTCGCGGCGAGAAAACCCGAGGCATTGGCGACGTTGAAGGTGAGGTCTCTAAAGAGGCCGGGCTCGAGGATGGGGCTCGGCGCCCTCGTCTGCCACCACGCAAAGGCCCAGAGCATGAGGCCCGAAGCCGCCAGCAAGCCCAGAATGAAGGGCGACCCCCAGGGGTGATCCACCCCGCCCCAGGTGAGCGCCAGCAAGAGCGGCACCACCCCCGCCGTCAGCAGCAGGGCACCGGCATAATCCACCTTGGCCCCCGGCTGACGAAGGCCGGTCGGCAGGTTGCGGTAGATGAGCGCAAACGCGACCAGCGCCACCGGCAAGTTGACCAGAAAGACCCAGCGCCAGCCAAAGGCGTCGGTTATCAGACCGCCGATGATCGGGCCGACCACCGCCGAGAGGCCAAAGACCGACGAGGTCAGGCCCTGGTACTTGCCCCGCTCGCGCGGCGTGAAGAGCTCACCGATGACCGCGAACGACATGCTGAAGAGCGCTCCCGCGCCGAGCCCCTGCACGCCGCGGAAGAGCACGAGCTGCAGCATGTCCTGAGACAAGGCGATGAGCAGCGAGCTTGCGGTAAAGAGCGCGATGCCGAAGAGCATCACCACGCGCCGCCCATAAACGTCCGAGAGCTTGCCGTAGAGCGGCAAGGACACCGTCGAGGTCAGCGAGAAGACGGTAAAGGCCCAGGCGTAAAAGGCCACGCCCTCCAGTTCGGCGACGATGCGCGGCAAGGCCGTACCTACCACGGTAAAGTTCAGCGAGGCCAGAAAGAGCACCGCCAGAACGCCCGCGAAGGCCAACAGCCGCTCGCGGCGAGCCGGCTCAGCCACCGGGCTCCTCCATCTGGGCCGCCAGGCTCTCGAGGACGGCGATCGCCTCCAGCACCTGCTCTCGCTCGATGTGGGCGTAGCGCGCGCTCAAGGTCTCGGCCACCAGCGCCCTCGCCCGTGAGACAGCCTCCTCGCCCTCCTCCGTCACCGCAAAGCGGAAGCGGCGGCGATCCTCACCGTCGAGCTCGCGCTCGAGCAGGCCGCGCCCCTCGAGCCTCTCCAAGGTGCGGCTGAGGCTGGGCGAGGCCATGTTCAAAAAGGCCGCGATCCGGCTGGGGTGGTGATAGCCGAGTTGGGCGGCGCGCAGGACGAAGAGGCCTTTCATGCCGAAGTCCAGCCTCTCTGTCAGCGGTCCGTCAAGGACACGCTGGAACTGCCGCGACAGGCGCAGGATGAGGCGGGCGAGCTGCAGGAACTCCAGCGGGCGAGATGCTTCCATCTGAAATAGTTTAACCTGAAACCACAGTTTAACCTGAAACCACATTGCCAAAGGCGAGGCGGCGCACGCTCGAGCAGCGCCACGGCGCTCTGTCCACGGCGCTCTAGCCTGTTTTGACGACAGCCGCCTGCCAGCCGTGCCCGCAAGCAGCGCGGCGAAGCTCGACGTCTTTCTTGTGCCCTGATTTCTTGTGCCCTGCTGCGGTCTGGCGGGTGGTCCAGTTGGGCAAGTGGTCCAGCAAGGACTCAGCGCCATGCTAGGATGATGCCGTGCGCCCCTTCCTGGCCTTTTGGCCCCCCTCAATTCCCAAATCACCCTTAAGCGAGGTCGCGCGTGCGTCTCAAGGTTGACCTCCTACCCCAGGGGCCCTACCCCGACGTGGTCGTCCTCATCGACGTGCTCAGGACGAGCACGGTGGCGCCCATTCTCTTCGACAAGGGCCTCAGCCACCTCTACCTCTGCCCCAGCCTGCGCGCCTCGAGGGCGGTAGCGCTGAGGCACGGCCACCTGCTCTTCGGCGAGCGCGGCGGCATGCCGCCCGAGGGCTTCAACTACGGCAACTCGCCGGCGGAACTCCTCGCCGCCGTCCTAGACGCGCGCGGCGCCGTCCTGACCTCGGAAAACGCGCCGCGGACCTTGCCCGCCCTCAGCCAGGCGCGTCACCTCCTCCTGGGCTCCTTGTACAACGCCGACGCCGCCGCGGCGCGGGCGGCCGAACTCGCCCGGGAGGAGGTCGCGCTCGTCTGCTCGGGCTTTGCCGGCCACGAAGACCTCGACGACACCCTGGGCGCGGGCTTCCTGGCGGCGCGCCTCAAGCAGATCTTCCCGGAGGCGGAGCTCGCGGGCGCCGCCGCCCTGGCGATAGGCCTGCTCAAGGCCTTTCCCGACCCCCTCGAGGGCCTGTGGCAGTCACGCTCGGGCCACTACCTGCGCCGGCTCGGCTTGAGCGAGGACATCGTCGTCGCCAGCCTCGTCTCCCACTCGCAACAGGTGCCGGAACTCACCGACACTTCCGAGGAGGAGGGCTCGAGCCTCTACTGCTTCGAGGCGGGCGCGGCGGCCAGCCACCACACCGGAGGAGCACCACCCCAGCGGGCCGAACAGCTCACGGCCTCGAGCCGGTAAAACCCCGTGGCGCTCCCCGAGGTCGAGACGATGTCCGTCCTGGGCTACCGCCTCGCCGCGCTCGGCCTGGACGGGGCCGCCGCCTGGTGTCTGGCGGCGGTGAGGGACGCCGAACCCAAGCTGCTGGTCACCTTAAACCCCGAGATCATCGTCTCCGCGCGAGGCGACCCGGCGCTCGAGGCGGCCCTTCAGTCGGCCGAGCTCACCGTGGCCGACGGTGTCGGCGTGCTCTGGGCGGCCAAGCAGTTCGGCGTCTTGCTGCCGGAGCGGGTGCCTGGCGTCGAGCTCACGGCGGAGGTCCTGCGGCGCGGTGGGGACGCGCTCAGGGTCTACTTCCTGGGCGCCAAGCCGGGCGTCGCCGCGAGGGCCGCGAGGGCCGCCGCGGCGCGCTTCGGCACCCGGACCGCGGGCGTACAGCACGGCTACTTCAAGCCGGACGAGGTCCCGGAGGTCGTCCACGCGGTGGCGGCGAGCGGCGCGAATCTCCTCTTGGCCGGGCTCGGCGAGGGCCAGGAACGCTTTTTGCACGGGCACCGTGAGGCTATGGGCGTCGCCCTCATGATCGGGGTAGGCGGCTCCCTGGACGTCTTGGCGGGCGAGGTCAGGCGCACCCCGTCCTGGACGCGGCGGCTCGGCGTGGAGTGGGCCTGGCGCGTCGGGCTCGACCGCAAGCGCTGGCACAGGTTTCCGCGGCTGCTGCGGTTCGTGAAGCTGGTGAGGCGGGAAAAGGCCGCGGTCCGACGACACTCCTAGCCTCGTCCTGTTGCCGTTATGCTCCTCTGTCCGCTCTCGAGCCGGACTGGCGGCACCTCCTCCTCGGCCTTTTCCCGCCGTCTTAGTGCTCTCGCACAAATAAGTTGTTCAAGAGGATTCATTTTGTCTGTCTGTAAAGGCCATCTCGCCCTGCCAATTCAACAACTTATTCACCAGAGGGCCCTTACCTTCATCAAGGCCGCCACGGTCATCACCCTGATATCACTCACGAACATCGCTCATGTCAGCGCCAGATTGGCACCCTGCGCTTAAACCTACACGTGGAGTCTTGCAGTACGATAAGCCTCGGAGGCTGCCATGTCGATCACCTCAGAAGCCGAGCTCGAGGGCATGAAGCGTGCCGGAGCCGTTGTCGCCGAAGCCCTGAAGACCATGAAGGCCGCGGTCGCGCCCGGCGTCACGCCCGCGGACCTCGACCGCCTCTGCGGCGAGGTCTTCGCCCGCCGCGGCGCCGTCAGCGCCCCGCGGCTCGTCTACGGCGCACCCATCAACGCCTTTGTGTCCGTCAACGACGCCGTCGTGCACGGGCTGCCGACGGAGTGCCCGCTACAGCCGGGCGACGTGGTCAAGCTCGATGTGACGCCTTTTCTTCAGGGCTTTATCGCCGACGCCGCCGTCACCGTGGTCGTGCCGCCGGCCTCGAGCGTAGCAGAGCGGCTCGTCGCCTGCGCCGAGGCCGCCTTTTGGGCCGCCATGCGAGTCGCGCGCGCGGGGCGCCCCCTTCAGCTCATCGGGCGCGCGGTCGAGGGCGAGGTGAGGCGCCGGGGCTTCAGCGTGGTGCGCGAGCTCGCCGGGCACGGCGTCGGCCGCGCCATTCACGAAAGGCCCGAGGTGCTCAACTTTTGCCGCTCGAGCGACCGCACCCTCCTCACGGACGGTCTTGTCCTCGCCGTCGAGCCGATGGTCGCGGCCGGCAGGGGAGGCGTGACCACGCGCGGCGACGGCTGGACGATCGGCACACGCGACGGCAGCCTCAGCGCGCACTTCGAGCACACCGTCGTCATCACGCGGGGCAAGCCGCTGATCCTGACGGCCTGAAGCTCGAGCCTTGCGACAGGCCGGTGCTCTTCTTCCAGAACATGGCGCACCACTTGAGCGGCTTGAAGCGCGGCTTCTTGCAGGACCTTGCCAACGTCCTCCTGACCCACGACGCCAGGGAGGGGCCGCCCTCGCTCGTCAAACAGCTTCCCCAACCGGCCTTCGATACCGGCCTCCGGAAACAGGTGGAGGTTCTCGATCTCGCCGCTGGCGCCAAGCCCTGGTGCTCGACACCAGGGAGCGGCTCGAGCCTCTCCTGGACGCGTGCCTGCGCTCTACGAGCGGCTGAGCGAACCTGCGATCAGGGTTGACCGGCGTTAAAAGGTCTGCCCCTCCGCCTGCGTAAAGGGGGCGACCCAGGCATCCTCACGCACCGTACAGTCGCTGAGCACCGCGTAGGGTCCCAGCACCGCGCCGCGCCTCACCACCGTCTCGCCGCGCAGGACCACGCCGGGATGGAGCACCACGTCGGGCTCAAGCCGTACCGTGTCGTCGATGAAGGTCTGCTCCGGCGCGACCATCGTCACCCCCTCCCGCAGCCAGCGCCCGCGGACCCGGTCGCGCAGGAGGCGGTCTATGACCGCGAGCTGCGCCCGGTCGTTGACGGCCAGCGCCTCGCTGGGCTCTTTCATGAGCACGGCCTGAACGCTCTTGCCCTCCCCCAGATAGAGATGGGCGAGGTCGGTGATGTAGTACTCACCGGAAGCGTTGCTGTTCGAGAGCCGCTCGCCCAGCCTGAACACTTCGCGGTCGAAGACGAAAAAGCCGGGGTTGATCTCCCCGATGCGCCTCTCCTCTTCGCTGGCGTCCTTCTCCTCGACGATAGCCCGGACGCTGCCGTCGCCCTCGCGGACGATCCGACCGAGGCCCTCGGGGTCGCCAACCTCGGCCGTGAGCATGGTCATGCCCGCGCCACTCGCCCGGTGGTGCTCGAGGAGAGCCCCAAGCGTCTCGGCCCTCACCAGCGGCCCGTCCATGTTGAGGACCATCACCGCCTCCGCCTTGTCCTCTAAAAGCGCGCGCGTCTGCATGAGCGCGTGGCCGGTGCCTAGTTGCTCTCTTTGCAGGACGAAGTCGAAGTCCGGATTCGGAAAGCGCGCTCGGACCCTCTCGGCGCCGTGCCCGATGATGACGGCCAAGTGCTCAGGGTCCAGAGCGCGGGCCACGCGGACGACGTGCTCGAGCAGCGTCCTGCCCGCCGCCTCGTGCAGGGCCTTGGGCAGGGCCGACTTCATGCGCGTGCCCTGCCCTGCCGCCAGGATGACGACGGCCAGGCTCAACGCGCCCGCTTTCTAACCAGCGCCCGCTTCTGCTCGTTGTGCCCCGCCTCGGGGTCGAGCATGAGCAGCATGTAGAGCGCCAGGAAGATGATGGGAACGCTGAAGAGCTGGGTGACGGTAAAGAGGCCGATGCCTGGCTCGCTGAGTCCCGAGGCCAGGTAGGCGTTCCAGGCCAGCGGGTTGTTGCGGAAGGGCTCCTCGATCACGAAGCGCAGGACCGAGTACCAGAGGATGAACTGCCAGAAGACGTAACCGGGCGTAAGGCTGCGCCGGAGCGCCCAGAGGACGATGAAGAGCGCGATGAAGCCGACCATAAAGCCGTAGAACTGGGTGAGGTGCACGGGCCCGCGGACGACGAGGTCCGCCGGACAAGACCAGGGCGGGAGATGGAGGCCGTTGCCGCCCAGCTCGGTGCAGACGCCGGGAAAGCCCGCCCACAGGTTGTCGCCGAAGATAAAGCGACCGACGGCGCCGAAGGTGTCGGTGCCGGGTTGGGGCCAGGTGAAGCCGATGGGCCAGTTCGTCAGGCGGCCGTCGGTATCCGAGCCATTCATGAAGTTGCCCAGCCGCCCGCCCATGATGCCGAGCGCCGCGGCGGGCATCATCACGTCGGCGTAGGCCCACATGTTGACCCGGTTGATACGCGCGTAGATCCACAGCGCCAGCAGGGCGCCCAGGACCGCGCCGTGAAAGGAGAGCCCGCCCTGCCAGATGTAAAGGGCCGAGAGCGGATCGCCGCCAGGGCCGAAGAAGGAGCCCGGACTGGTCAAGACGTAAACCAGCCTCGCCCCGACGATGCCCGCGATGACGAGATACAGCACCATGTCCATGAGCTTGTCGGGGTCGAGACCCCTCTGGGTTGCCAGCCTGGCCGCCCACCAGGTACCGATAAACACGCCCAGGGCGATGAAAAATCCGTACCAGCGGATCTCCAAGGGCCCCAGGCCGATCATGACCGGATCCATCCAACCTCCCGATAGGCCGGGGCGTCCGCTCCGGCCCGCGCCGAAGAGCGCGTTCGCCCTAAGATAACAGAAACGCGCGTGAGTTCGCGCTTAAAAGAGCCGCGGGATGACTATGGCGCCCATCGCGATGACGATAAGGACCTTGACGACCACCCCCCCCAGGGTGCCGAGCAGCGTCCCCCAGCCCGCCCGCACCGCCTCCTCGGCGCTGCGGCGGTTCAGCAGCTCGGCCGCGACCGCGCCGACGAGCGCCCCCGGCAGAAAGCCGAAGGGCGGCAAGACGATGACACCGACGATCGAGCCGATCACCCCGCCCCAGACGCCCGCCCGGCTCGCCCCGTAGCGCCGCGCCCCGACGATACCCGCGACGTAGTCCAGAACCTGGGCAAAGAGCGCCAGGACGACCACCCAGACCACCCCGGAAACGCCGAGCCGTTCGAAGCCCGTCATGAAGCCGTAGATAATCGCGCCCACGGCGATGAGCGGGGTGCTGGGCACGACCGGCACGATGACACCGACGAGCCCGAGAAGGTAGAGCACGAGAAAGATGACCGCGGCGAGGATGTCCACGGGATAAGCGTATAGAATGAAGATTAGATGCTGCGTCGCTTGCAACTCTGTATAGCGGCAAAGTCACCCTTTTGGGGCGTTATACCGCAGGGTGCGGCATAACTTCTAGTTAGAATGCACGAGCTGAGCGCTATTCATTGGCGTTACATGCTATATCCGCGTGAGAGGGCCATAGGGAAACGAGAGGAAAGGGGCAGATGAGACGGATTCGGTATCAGGTCGCGTGTAGCCTAGACGGCTTTATCGCTGGACCAGATGATGACTTTGGCTGGCTCACTCCAGAACCCTCATTCGATTTCGACGAACTCTACGCCCAGTTCGATACGCTGCTCATGGGGCGGCGCACGTACGAGATCGTCCGTGCCGCAGGTGAGGACTTTCGCGGGAAAGAGGTTCTTGTTGCCTCGCAGACGCTCCAACCGGAACGCCATCCCGAGATTGAGGTAGTCAGTGACGGGCTTGAGAAGCGAATCGGCGAGCTTCGCAGCCAATCAGGCGGCGATATCTGGCTCTATGGCGGTGGCGAGCTTTTCTCGCAGGTCCTCGCTTGGGGTCTTGTCGATACCGTCGAGCCGGCCATCATTCCGATCCTCTTGGGCGATGGCATTCGGTTTCTTCCCTCGCCTGCGGTGCGGCGACGATTGATGCTTGTCCGCCACCGGGTGTATCCCAGTGGAATGGTCCTCCTTGAGTACGATGTCCAGAAGGACGGGTGAACCCGTGGCACGAAGGCACAGACGAGCCCGACTGCTCAGTTTGGGAGCATCGGATCGCGGCGTATCGTGTGCATTCTAACAAGGCGCTGAAGTGGACGAACCCGCGGCCATGTGTTCCGCACTTGGCAGGTCTTTGCGCCTGCGGGTTCGCCACTTAGCTTGGGTTCGTTGGGCAGCTTGTTAAATGCTTGAATGCTGTTACGTGACGTGTGCTGTACCGTATCCTTCAGTGGAGTCCATGAAGGAACCGACATGAAGCTTGATCGGCACTACGTGGACCCGCGCCTGGTGGATCTGTACGACCTCGAGAACACCCGCGGCGCCGACACCGACTTCTACCTCCGTCTCGCGGCAGACCTTGGTGCCCGCACTATCCTCGACCTGGGGTGCGGGACCGGTCTGCTGACCCGCGAGCTGGCGGTCGATGATCGCCTAGTGGTCGGTGTCGACCCTGCCCCCGCGATGCTGGCGTTCGCCCGCCGGCAGCCGGGCGCCGATCGGGTGCAGTGGGTCGAAGGCGACTCCGGCGCCCTGGGGACACCACAGGCCGACCTGGTGATCATGACCGGCAACGTGGCCCAGGTGTTCCTCGAGGACACCGAGTGGGCCACCACCCTACGCGCCATCCACGCCACCTTGCGGCCTGGCGGCTACCTCGCCTTCGAGAGCCGCAACCCCGACGACCGGGCGTGGGAACGGTGGAACCGTGAGACCACGTACGAGCGGTTTGGCTCGCCTCATGGGCCGATGGAGTGCTGGCTGGAGCTGGTCAGCGTAGGTAATGGCCGAGTCCGCCTCGAGGGCCACAACATCTTCGCCGCCACCGGTGGGGTCGTGGTCGCGAGCAGCGAGCTGCGCTTTCGCAGCCTGGCAGAGCTGACCGATTCCCTGACCAACGCCGAATTCACCGTCGAGCACGTGTACGGCGACTGGAATGGTGGGCCGGTTGTCAGCACCAGCCGGGTCATGGTATTTATCGCGCGTCGCGACTGAGCAGGTCATGCCGCTCTGTTCGACCCTGGTCATCCTGACCGCCGTCCAACAACTCCAATGCTTCTCCTGCGTGACATGACGCGGTACTATCGTCGTGGCTGCCGCTCAGCTCAGCCGTTGTGCTGGTGCGCGCGGCTTGGCTGCGTGCCCAACAGCTATTTGATAAAATGAAAGGTGATAACGGAGGTTGAAATGGCAACTCGAGCACAAGTCCACTATGTATCCGATGAAAGGCAAGCCCGTGGGTGTTATCGTGCCTATCGAACTTTGGCGTGAAATCGAGTCGGAAAGAGAAACGGCCTACTTGTTAAAAAGCGAGACGATGAAGAAACGTCTCTTGGAGGCCAAAGAGCGAACCGGAGGCATTTCACTTGAAGAAGCCCGCACGCAGCTTGGAATTTGACCCAGCCGGTTTTGAAGATTTAGCGTGGTGGGCGCAAAACGACCGCAAGAAGGCTCTGCGCCTCAGCAGATTGATCCAAGAAACACAAGAAAATCCGTTTGGTGGCATCGGCAAACCTGAGCCACTCAAGCACGAGCTGTCAGGATGTTGGTCAAAAAGGATTGATGACGAGCATCGTCTTGTTTATCAGGTTCTGGAGGACAAAATCAGAATCTTTTGTCGCTACCATTACTGAATAGCGGCAAAGGCAACCGACACCGGCACAACAAGGCGTTGCACCCGACCACCCACAGCTTCGCTCGTTCCTCGCTCCGCTTCCTGCGGCGGGTGAGCTTGGTCGTTGGGCCGCTAGTTGGCGAAACCACGGCCAATTGCCAGTGCTATACTCTAAACATGGAAGCGAGAAAGACGGATAAGCCCCTGACCTTGGATACCGAAACCGAAGTGACCGCCGCAGAGGCCGCCGACCTCAAGGCCGCGATTCAGCAGCTGTTCGAAGAGATGGAACAGGTAGATGCACGCATCGAAAGCAATCAAGCAGACATCGAGAAGCTGAGGGCGGAGACGCGAGCGATGCTGGCCGAACTCTGGACAGCGGCTTGAGGCAATGTGGCGACAGCTCTACGATTACGCTCGGCAACTTCTGACGCTGAAGCATCAGACGGACAAGAACACTGAGGAGATTAAAGAGATACGTCAGGAGCTAAAGGAACTGACGGCGGCGGTTCAGCGGCTGGCCTACGAAGTTCATAGTCTGGACGAGGTTTTGGTGCGTGAACGCGAGAACCAAGCGCACGAGCGGGAAAAGATGGCGCTTCGCCTGGAGAATACGTTGCTTCGGTTCGAGCGTCGATTGCCATCCACACTGACGGGCAGCTATGACGACAAAACGTCAGAAAAGGAGTGATGGCTGGAGCGGCCCAACGTTAGCCGGTAAGAGGAGGTCGCCATATTCCCATGACTCTTCATGAGCTCCAAGTCGATGGAACATCCCAGCGGGACCTCGGAGTAGCCATCGAGGAGGCTGCTCGAGCCCTGGGTCTGGTGACCACGCAAGTTACCACGCTCGCCAAGTATCCCGGCTCCGTCCATTGGCATTTCAAGCGCGGCAGGGAGCGAGGCACGTTGGAAGCGACCTACTGGCCTGAGCAAAACCGGGCCTGGCTGTCCTACCGCTCCGGGCGCGAAGCGAACTGGATGACACCGACCGTTCAGCAGTTTGGGAGACTGGTCGAGGCTGCGGTGGGCCGGATATAGCTGGGCGTCTGGGTTTAGTATCAGCACCATGAACTACAAGGACATCATCACCATCGAGTCCGGCAAGCGAGGTGAAAAGCCCTGCATCAGGGGAATGCGCATCACGGTCTACAACGTGCTCGAGGTGCCGCACTGGTCTCATGCACGAGTTGGCTTGGCCGTTAGGTGATACAGGTCGATTTCGACGCTTGTTTTCTTTAGTTGGCGACAGTAGAGTAATGGCGTGAGCAAAGACGCCAGCGAACTCTTAAAGCGTATTACCATCAACCCCGAGCAGTGTGGGGGTCGCCCCTGTATAAGGGGGATGCGTATCCGCGTGATCGATGTGCTCGACTTGCTCGCAGCCGGCCTGACACGGGAGCAGGTGCTTGAAGAACTTCCCGATCTGGAAACTGGAGACATCACTGCGGCGCTTATGTTCGCCTCACGCAGGCTGGACCACCCCGTGCTTGCTGCGTGACCTTTGGAACTTACACTGTTATAGCCTACTGATGCCAGTCCTCCGGCGCCTCGCGCAGCTCGCCGGTAATGGTGTCGACCGCGTGCGGCAGGACGCTCAGAATGGCCTCGAGCGACTCCCGCGCCCCCTTGGGGCTGCCCGGCAGGTTGACGATCAGCGTCTTGCCGCGGACGCCGCAGACCGCGCGGCTCAGCGCGGCCTTGGGGTTCTTCTGCACGCCCGCGAAGCGCATGAGTTCGGCGAGGCCGGGAACCTCGCGCTCGAGCACCTCGCGCGTCGCCTCCGGGGTGCGGTCGCGCAGAGCCAGGCCCGTCCCGCCGGTGGTCAGGATGAGGTCGATGTGGCCGCCGTCGGCCCAGAGCCGGAGTTTGGCGCGGATCATCGCCTGCTCGTCGGGCACGATGTGGTAGTCGCGTTCGGCAAAGGGGCCGCTCTCCAGGAGGGCGCGAATCTCGCCCACCGAGGTGTCCGTCCGCTCGCCCCTCGAACCCTTGTCGCTCACCGTCAAAATGGCCGTGCGAATCACAAGCCAAGCATACTCGAAAGGAGCGCTTTCGGTGACAGGCCACGGCCGAGGCGCCTGCGGCCGCTGGTGACAAAGGCGAAGGCGGCTTTAGGGCAGGGTGACCTTGTCGTAGACCTCGCTCAGCTTTAGAGCGCAGCCGAGAGAAGCCACTTCGACCACGGCGTCGGGCGAACGCAGGTCCGTAAGCAACCAGCGTCCGTCCTCTTGCCTGAGGTACTGTTCGACTCTGCCCTCGTCCTGTGCGACGAGCAGGTACTCCGCAAGCGAAGCAACCGTCCGGTAGTAGCCGAACTTCTTGCCGCGGTCATAGGCTTCGGTGGACTCGGAGAGCACTTCGACGATCACGGTGGGGTTGAGCAGCGTGTCGACGGCCTCGTCCTCGAACCGCGGCTCGCCGCAGACGACCACCACGTCGGGATAGGTATAGAGATCGGTCGCGGGAACCCTCACCCGCATGTCGCTCGGGTAGAGCTCGCAGGGTTTTCCCTTGAGCTGCTGTCTCAGCTCGCCCGTGATGTTGGCAACAATAAGGTTGTGCTTTCTGCTCGCTCCGGTCATGGGCATCATCTCGCCGTCAAGATACTCGCTCTTGTGTTCGGCCCCGCGCTCGAGCAGCAGATACGCTTCGGGCGTCAGCAGGGTTTTGGCTTGGCTGGACATAGGCGTCTCCAAAGGTCTCGAGCTCATCTTACCGCACCACGAAGCCTTGGCGCGTCATGTCTCTCCTCGGGGCTTTTGCGCCCCTGCGCCGAGCCAAGACGGTTGTACCGCCCTCTGCTCCGGCACTTGGCTAAGAGAACGAAATCGCGGTAGGCTAGGACGGTTTCAGGAAGCAGGATGCCGCAGTGCGACACGAAAGTCCGACCTAAACAGACGGTTCAACGCAGACGGAGGGTTCACTTGAAAATTCACGAGTATCAGGCCAAGGAGCTTATGAAGGCGCGCGGCATCGCCGTGCCCGAAGGGAAAGTAGCGACCACGGTAGCGGAGGCCGTCGCGGCGGTGCGCCCGCTCACCCAAGCGACCGGCAACAAGTGCGAATCATGCCCTTAGCATACTGTAGGATAGGGCTTTCGGTAGCCAAGAACGCCAAGTCCGCGTCCGGGAGGCGGCGCGTCAGGTAGAATCGAGAGATGAATGAGCTCTGCGACCTGAGTGCCACCAAACTGCGGCGGCTCATCGGCGCCAAGCTTATCTCGCCGGTCGAGTTGCTCGAGTCCTGCGTCAAGCGCATCGAGGCCGTAAATCCGGGACTGAATGCGCTAATTGCCACCTGCACCGACCGCGCCAGGGTAGAGGCCAGGGCAGCAGAGCAGGCCGTCATGCGGGGCGAAACGCTTGGCACCCTGCACGGCCTGCCTATCGGCATCAAGGACCTCAACGAGACCGAGGGCTTGCGGACCACTTGGGGCTCACCTCTCTACGCCGACTACGTGCCCGAGCAAGACGAGCGCATGGTGGCAGCGTTGCGCCGGGCCGGGGCCATTGTCGTCGGCAAGACGAACGTCCCCGAGTTCGGTGCGGGCGCCAACACCGTCAATTCGGTCTACGGCCCGACCGGCAATCCCTTTGACCCGGCGCGCAGCTGTGGCGGCTCCTCGGGCGGCTCGGCGGTGGCGCTTGCAACCTCGATGCTTCCGCTCTGCACCGGCTCGGATACCGGCGGCAGCCTGCGCATCCCGGCGGCCTTCTGCGGGGTCGTCGGCTTTCGCCCCTCGCCCGGCTTGGTGCCAAGCGAAAGGCGGCCCCTCGGCTGGTCGCCGCTGACCGTCGAGGGGCCGATGGCGCGGGCCGTCGAGGACGCGCTGCTGCTCTTGTCGGCGCAGGTATCGGACGACCACCGCGACCCGCTGGCCGGCCCCGCCAGCCCAGCCGGCTTTGCCACCATCAGCCCGGTCGACCTGTCAGGTCTGCGCGTCGCCGTGTCGGAGGATCTCGGCTTTGCGCCTATCGAACGCCGGATTCGCGAGACCTTTGCTGAGCGTGTCGCTCTCTTCAGATCCGCCTTCAAGAGCTGTGCGCCGCGCAACCCCGACATGCGAGGCGCCACCGAAGCGTTTGCCGCCACGCGCGCCCTCGAGTTCCTGGCCGCGCACGGCGAGCGCTACCGCGAGCAGCGCGACAAGCTCGGGGCCAACATCGTCGCCAACGTCGAGCAGGGCCTGGCCATGTCCGCCACCGACGTAGCCCGCGGCCACAGCGAGCAGACACGAATCTACCGCGCCTTTCAAGACTTTTTCGAGGATGTCGACCTGCTCATCTGCCCGACCGTCTCGGTGCCGCCTTTTCCGCTCGAAGAGCTTTACGTCAGTCGCATCGACGGCGCCGAGCTCGAGACCTACTTCGATTGGCTGGCACCAACCTATGCGCTCACCCTGACCGGGCATCCCTGCGTCTCCATTCCCTGTGGGCTTGAGCCGACCGGCACCCCCTTCGCCCTGCAGCTTTGCGGGCCGGCTGGCGCCGACAAGTTCGTGCTCGACGCAGCGCACGCGCTCGAGCAGGTGCTCGAGCGGGACCCGCGCACCGCCCGGCCCCGGCCCGACCTCGAGCGCCTCAAAGGTTAGCTTCGCCCTAAACCTCGAGCGGCTCGTCAGGACTGTCGCTCAGGTAGCCCAGGACCGCGCCAACGGGATACGGCTTGCCCACCTCCGCCACCACCGCACGCAGGTAGCCCGCCTCCGTCGCCTGGACCGTGCTCGAGGCCTTGTCGGTCTCGACCTCGAGCAGGTCCTCGCCAGGCTCTATCCTGCTGCCGACGCTCACCGCAAAGCCCACAAAGGTGCCCTCCTCCATGGTCAGACCAAGCTGAGGCATGACGACCGGGCGGATCACCCGAGAACCTCCCGGATGGCTGCGGTAATGTCGTCCACCTGCGGAATCACGAAGGCCTCCAGGGGCGGCGAGAAGGGGATAGGCACGTGCTTGGCTCCCACCCGCGCCACGGCTGCCTCGAGCCTGTCGAAGAGGCGCTCGTGGAGCGTCGCGGCGACTTCCGCGCCAAGCCCCAAGAAGCGCCAGGCCTCGTGGGCGACCACCGCGCGGCCGGTCTTGGCGACCGAGGCCGTCACCGTCTCCCAGTCGAGCGGGTTCAGGCTGCGCAGGTCGACGACCTCGACCTCGACGCCCTCCTGCGCCAGCGCGTCGGCCGCCTTGAGCGACTTCTGCAGGGTCAGCGAATAGCTGATGACCGTCACGTCGCAGCCCTCTCGGCTGAGGGCCGCCTTGCCCAGCGGCACGAGGTACTCACCCTCGGGCACCTCGCCCTTTACCGTATACATGGCCTTGTGCTCGAGGTAGAGGACCGGGTCGTCCGAGCGGATGGCCGTTTTGAGCAGGCCCTTGGCGTCAGCCGGGTTCGAGGGCGCCACCACGCGCAGGCCCGGAAGGTGCAGGTAGAGCGCCTCGAGCGACTGCGAGTGCTGCGCCGCCGCCGAGCGAACCGCACCGTCGGGCATGCGGATGACCAGGGGTACCTTGAGCTGCCCGCCCGACATGTAGCGGATCTTGGCGATCTGCGAGGCCAGTTCGTCCATCGCCACCAGGGCAAAGTCGGAAAAGTGCATGTCGAAGACCGGGCGCGCCCCGGCGAGCGCAGCGCCGAGAGCCGTGCCGACCAGGACCGACTCGGAGATAGGCGTGTCGCGCACGCGCTCCAGGCCATACTTATCGGGCAAGCCCTTGAACTGCCCGAAGATACCGCCCTGGCGCGCGATGTCCTCGCCCATGAGAAAGACGCTCTCGTCGCGGGCCATCTCCTCGTCCATCGCCTCCAGGGTCGCCTGGGCGAGGTTGATGACCCTCGACTTCACACCCGTCGTCTGGGTGTCCGTCGTCCTCGCCTCCATCACGGCGCCTCCGCGTACAGGTCGGTGAGCGCCGAGGCAGGCTCGGGGAGGGGCGCCGCCGCGGCCGCCTGGGCCGCGGCCTCCACCCGCGCGCGCTCCTCGGCTTCGATCTCCTGAAGCTCCGTCTCGGCCACGCCGCCCTCGAGCAGCCTGGCGCGACAGCGCGCGATGGGGTCGGCAGCCTGAGCGCTCTTCACCTCGTCGCGCGTCCTGTACTTCTCGGGATCACCGATGTAGTGCCCCTTGATCCGGTAGGTGACGGCCTCGAGCAAGCCCGGCCCTGCGCCCGCCCGCGCGTGCGACATGAGCGTTCCGGCCGCCTCCGAGACAGCCCCGACGTTGTTGCCGTCAACCCGCGCAACCTCCATCCCGTAGCCCCGGGCAAAGTCGGCGGTGGAGCGGTAGGCATGCGTGTCGTCATAGGGTGTGGTCGAGGCGTAGCCGTTTTGCTCGACCACGAAGAGGACCGGGAGCGACCAGACCTGTGCCAGATTCAGGCTTTCGTGGAAGGTGCCGCGGTTGGTCGCGCCGTCACCGAAAAAGGCCACGGCGACACCGTCGCGGCCCGCCAGCTTGGTCGCCAGGGCGGCGCCGGCGGCGATGGCAAGGCCCGCCGCCACCACGCCGTTGGCCCCCAGCATCCCCACCGAATAGTCGAAGATGTGCATCGAGCCGCCCTTGCCGCGGCATGCCCCCGCCGCCCGGCCGAAGAGCTCCAAAAACATCGACTCGACCGGCATACCCTTGGCGATGGCGTGGCCGTGGCCGCGGTGCGTCGAGGTGATGTAGTCGCTGCGCCTGAGCTGCGAACAGACGCCCACCGCCACGGCCTCCTGGCCTATCGACAGGTGCACGAAGCCCGGCAGCTTGCCGGCCAGAAAGAGCGTCTCGGCCTTCTCCTCGAAAGCGCGGATGCGCACCATCGTCCGGTACGCGTTCAGGTCGTTCATCTTGAAGCTCCCTTGAAAACAAAAAGAGGTGCCGCCTGCGCGTCAGAGCCCCTAGGTGCGGTTGGGCAGCCACAGCAAGAGCTGCGGGTAGGCGACGCACAAAAAGAGCACTACAGCCTGAAGTAAGACGAAGGGAATGACGCCCCGGTAGATGGAGGTCGTTTTCACTTCGGGCGGGGCGACGCCCTTGACGAAAAAGATGGAGTAGGCAAAGGGCGGAGTCAAAAACGACATCTGCAAATTCACCGCCACGAGCAGCGTGAAGTAGAGCGGGTCGAAACCAAGCTGCGCGGCGATCGGTGTGAAGATAGGAATGACGATAAAGAGTATGCCAATCCAGTCCAAGACCATCCCTAGGGCAAAGACGAGTAGCATGATGAGCGCGAGAATGGCCCACCTGCTCAGGCCCATATCCATGACAAAGCTGCTGATCACCCTGCCCCCACCCATGAAGAGGAAGACGGCGGTGAACATGGCGGCGCCGATAATCACGAAGAAGACCATGGAAGATACCTGCACGGTATCGAGAACCGCATCCTTGAGCGCTTCAAGGCTCAGGCTGCGGTAGAGGGCGGCGATGAGGCCAGCGCCGAGTACACCGACCGCCGAGGCCTCGGTGGGGGTGGCGATGCCCAGCAGGATCGAGCCCAGGACGGCCATGAGCAAAGCCAGGATAGGCAGCAGGTACAAAAAAGCCTTGAGCAGGAGCTGCCCCTTGTCGCTCACCCTCTCCTCGAGCGGAATGGCCGGCCCCGCCGACGGCTGTAGCCAGCACTTCACAACCACGTAGACGAGATAGAAAAACGCCAGGAGGAGGCCGGGCATGATCGCACCGGCAAAGAGGCTGGCTACGGAAACGCCGACCATCGGCCCGAGGATGACGAGCATCACGCTCGGCGGGATGAGGATGCCAAGCGTCCCGCCGGCGCAGACGACCCCCGTCGCCAGGCCGTGGTCGTAGCCCCTGCGGATCATGGTGGGCAGCGCCATCAGAGCCATGGTCGTCACCGAAGCCGCGATGATGCCCGTGCCGGCCGCGAAGATGGTGCTGATGATGATGGTGGTTATCGCAAGCCCACCGCGGATCGGCCCGAAGAGCTCGTACATGGTGCTGAAGAGCTTGTCGGCGGCGCCGCTCTTGGTGAGCAGGTTGCCCATCAGCACGAAAAGTGGCACGGCGATGAGGACCTCGTTTTGCATGACCCCGAAAATGCTCTGCATGAAGAGCGCCAAGATGGTCTGCCCGCGAAAGACGAAGCCGAAGACCACGGCCAAAAACATCATGGCAAAGGCAAGTCGAATGCCGCTGAGCACCATCACGATGAGCGCTGCAAGCATGACGATAGCGAGCGCTTCCGAACTCACGACGCTTCTCCCCTGGCAAGATAGTTTAGCCGCCTTATGAGCACGATGAAACCCTGCACGCCGAGGAGCACGAAGGCGATGGGAATGAGCGTCTTGATGGGGGCGGCGGGAAAGCGCCAGAGTGTGGTCGACAGGAACTCGCCGCTAGCCCACGACCTCGAGGCGTACTGCACACCCTGCCAAGCCAGCACGTACATGATCGGGCAGAACATCACCGCGAAAAACAGCGCTTCGACAAAGGCCTGCCACCTGGGGGGCAAGAGCCGAAAGAGGATGTCCACGCGGACGTGTCTGTCGTGCATCAGGGTGTAGCCGCCACCGAGCAAGAACATGACGCTGAAGAGCATCCAGGATACGTCATAGCCCCAGATGGGCGGGGAGTGAAAGACGTAGCGCATGACCACCTGATAGATCACCACCGCCGTCAGCGGAAGGGCGACCCAGGCGCCGAGAATCCCGAGCTTTTCGATGATCCACTCGACAGACTTGAACACTTTCATCACGGCGGGCTCCAGGACACAATTCCAGTAACTAAACCAAGTGCCTTATCAAGCGCCGCTTTTGCGCTTGATAAGTGCGCATGCTCCGAGCGCAGCGAGAACGGGGTTCGCGCATACCCTCAAACCCATTCAAGTTTGCGACACTTTGAAGGGCAGTTGCCATAAGGTCCAGGGAAACAGCAACTTCCCTGGACAAGGCGAACTCCGAAACGCTCAAACGATCGCTCCCACGAGAGCGCTACCTCTCGAGGTTGAACCTGCTGAAGTTGTAGTAGGGGCTATACGACTCGAGGAAGTCCTTTTGCGACTGCCAGACCCTCCCGAAGAAGGCGTCTCGGGCGGACTCGCGCTCGAGGATGCCAAGCGCCAACTCGTGAGCTCTGGTCTGCTCCTCCGGAGAGAGTTTCTGGATGACCGTTCCGTACTCCTCGATCCGCCCGAAAGCCTCGATGGACTCCATCCACGCTCCCACATAGCCTTCCATGGTAGCGGCGAGAGCAGCAGCCTCGACGATGGCCTTGAGGTCGTCGGGGAGTTCCTCCCACCTGTCCCGGTTGATAGCCAGCTGGAACATGTTGGGGCCCATGTGGATGGGCGGACCTACAAGGTACTGGGCCACTTCGTGAAGGCCGACGCCGTAATCCATCCCCGGGTCGGCGAACTCAGCGGCGTCGACGACGCCCCGCTGCAGGGCCGGGATGGTGTCGCCGGCGCTCAAGGTCATCGCCGAAGCGCCGAGCTCCTGCAACAGCTCCATGCCCAAGCCGGCTCCACGGACCGTGAGGCCTCTGAAATCATCTAGGGATTCGATGGGCCTATTCGTCCAGATTCCCGATTCGGGTGGAGTCAAGCCGAGCGGAAAGACCACGATGGGAAGGTCCCCATACATCTCCTGCTGCAATTCCTTTCCACCACCGCCGTACATCCATAACAGGAGTTCGTGGAACTCCGTAACGCCCCCAGGCAAGGTGTAAAAGAGGTCCCCAGCAGGAAACTCGCCCTTCTGCCAGGCCGGGGTGTTGAGTCCCGCGTCGAGGACGCCGTCACGAACAGATTCAAACACGCCCGCGGCAGGGACCACTTCTCCGGCACCGTGGACCTGGATTGTCAACCTGCCGTTGCTCATCGCCTCGACCTTTTCGGCCCAGAGTACCAGCGAGTTCTCGGTAAGAGGCAGGTTGAGCGGGAACACACTCTGGACGATCCAGTTAAACTGTTGGTCCTGGGCAAACCCCCCACTCGTCAGGCTTAGGCAGAGGACAAGACTCAGCGAAAACAAGCCCCTTTTCATCTCGATCTCCTTTCGAACACAGCGTCTCGGCATATGCATGCAAAACCAGGTTTGCGGAACAATATTCTCGCACGTCACCGGCAGCCTATGCTGCCTCCTATTGTTGATGCCGTTACCATCAGCGGCCTATCACCTCATCCCTTCAGACGCCACCGTTTACGTTTCCACTTACTCGCCAGCCTACCTATAAAGTCTTGGGCGTGTCAATACTGGCTCAGCTTTCCAAGCGTCCTCCGGCTCCACGAAACCCGTTTGGCCGCTTTCCAGCGAGGTGAGACGCGCTCATTGACGAGCCAAGGTTTCAGGAAGTATGCTCGCTTCAACAATCGGATTCGGTGCATAGATGCATAGAAATGTGTTTGTCGAAGAGGAGGGCCACACACGATGGTGACGTCCCACGAGCTTGGCCGAAACGAGCTGGCGCTTCGGGCTTACGAAAAGATGAGCGAGATTCGAGCCTTCGAGGAGGAGGTGGCCCGTCAGTTTCGCAAGGGCGCCTTTCCACGCCACGCCCACACCTATCAGGGGCAGGAAGCTGTCGCGGTAGGCGCCTGCTTTGCACTTGACGAGAGCGACCTCATCACCAGCACGCATAGAGGCCACGGGCACCTGCTCGCCAAAGGCGGCGACCTCCGGCGAACCATGGCGGAGTTTGCCGGCAGAGCCGACGGTTACTGTCAAGGCAAGGGTGGTGAGATGCACGTGATCGACCTGAGTATCGGCATGCTCGGGGCAATCAGCATCGTCGGAGGCGGCATTCCCTTGGCCGTCGGCAGCGGCCTGGCGAGTCAGATCACGGATGACGGCCGGGTGACGGTCTGCTTTTTTGGCGACGGCGCCGCCAACCAGGGCACCTTTCACGAAGGTCTCAACATGGCGGCCGCCATGAAGCTCGGTGTGGTCTTCGTCTGCGAGAACAATCAGTACGCCATGACGGTGCGCTCGAGCGCCGTGACCTCGGTGCCGCAGCTTGCCGAGCGCGCGCGGGCCTACGGCATTCCCGGCCACCACGTGGACGGCAACGACTTTTGGGAGGTCCACCGGGCCGCCGGCGAAGCCGTGGCGCGCGCCCGCGCCGGCGAGGGCCCGAGCCTGATCGTCTGCGACACCTTTCGCCTGGACGCCCACGCCACCGTTTTCCCGCCCAGCATGCATCCGGCCCCCAAAGACGAAGTCGAGGCCTGGAGGCGCCGTGACCCCCTGCACAGGCTGCGCGAGGACCTCATCGCTAAGGAACTCCTGACGGACGGAGACGAGGAGGCGCTGCAAGAGCGGGTGCGAGGCAGGGTCGAGGGAGCAGTCCAGTTCGCGCTGGCCTCGCCCTGGCCCGAAGCCAGCGAGGCCACCACGGGCGTCTTCGCACCTGCCTACACCCCCCGGCAAGCTCCTGAGCCCGGCGAGAGGGAAATAACCCTGGTGACCGCGCTCAACGAGGCACTCCGGGAGGAGATGGCCGACGACGCGCGCGTCATCTGCCTGGGCGAGGACGTGGAGCTTCTGGGCGGTCTATACGGCGTCACCCGCGGGCTCGCCGCGCAGTTTGGGGGCCGGGTCAGGGACACGCCCATCTCGGAAAACACCTTTACCGGCGCGGGCGTCGGCGCGGCCGTGCGCGGTTGCCGGGCGGTAGTCGAACTGATGTACGTGGACTTCACCACGCTGGCCATGGACCAGATCGTCAACCTCGGCGCCAAGCTGCACTACATGACGGGCGGCCAGGTCAAGGTGCCCCTCGTCGTTCGCACCGCGACGGGGGCGGGCGGGGGTGGCAGCGCTACCCATTCGCAGAGCTTGGAGGCCTGGTTCTACCACGCGCCCGGCGTCAAGGTGGTCATGCCGTCGACGCCCTACGACGCCAAGGGTTTGCTCAAGACGGCGATTCGTGACGACAACCCGGTCTTGTTCCTCGAGCACAAGCGCCTCTACCAGACGAAGGGTCCTGTACCCGAAGGTGACTACGCCGTCCCCTTCGGCGAGGCTGCGGTTCGCCGCCGGGGCGCGGACGTGACGGTGGTCGCCACCGGAGCCATGGTGCAAGAGGCGCTCGAGGCGGCCGAGGTGCTCTCAGAGGAATCCGGTATCGAGCTCGAGGTCATCGACCCGCGCACGATCGTGCCGCTCGACCTGGACACCATCTTGGACTCCGTCAGGAAGACCCGCAAGGCGGTCGTCTTCAACGAGGCGCCCCGGCAGGGTTCTTTTGCCGCAGACCTGGCCGCCCAGATCGGTCAGGTCGCCTTCGACTGGCTCGACGCGCCCGTCCTTGCCATCGGCATGCCGCACGTGCCCATTCCCTTCTCGCCCGCCCTGGAAACGCCCCTCATCCCTGACGCCGCGCGGCTCGTCTCCGAGGTGAGGGGGCTGCTCGGCGAGGAGGCGGGGAGCGCGGCAGCATGACGGAGCTGACGATGCCGAGCTACGGCATCTCCGAGGCCGGCGGGCTCGTCCTCAAGTGGCTCAGGGCGGAAGGCGAGCGTGTCGAGAAGGGCGAGCCGCTCGTGGAGGTCGAGAGCGAAAAGGCGGCCGTCGAGCTCGAGGCGCCGGCCGCGGGCGTCTTGGCACGGATCGTCGTCCAAGAGGGCACACAGGTCGATGTCGGGGAAACGCTGGCGCTGATCGCCGAGGAGGGCTCGAGCCCTCCCGCCAAGGACGCCCGCAGCGGAGCAGAAACCACCGCGCCCCACACGGCCATTCCCTCTGCCACCACTTCCTCTGCCGCCGGACCTGGCGACCCGCAGCGCGCCGAGCCCTCGCTCAAGGCCGCGCCCAGCGCCAGACGCCTCGCCCGCGACCACGGGGTCGACCTCCACACGGTAAAGGGCACCGGGCCGCAAGGGCGCATCGTCTATCGGGACGTACAGGCCGCTCTCGAGGCCACCGAGATCGGCACGGCGCAGCCGAGCCCGGCAGAAAGCGCGCGGGAGGAGCTGACGCCGACGCGGCGCGTCATCGCCCAGCGCATGGCGGAGAGCGCGCGGACCGTGCCGCATTTTTACGTGAGCATCGACGTAGACGCCAGCGGCATGCTGGCCGCAGTGGCGGAACTCGGAGAGTCTGGAGAGAAGCCGTCGCTCACCGCGCTTCTCGTCAGGCTCGTCACGGACGTGCTGGAGCGCTGGCCGCGCCTCAACGCCTCTTGGCGGGAGAGTCACATCGACGTTCATCCCTCCGTTCACATGGGTGTGGCGGTGGCCACCGGGCGAGGGGTGCTCGTCCCCGTCATCAAGAATGTGAACGGCAAGACGGTCACGGAGATCGACCGGGAGCTGCGGGCGCTGGCCTCGCGGGCGAGGGAGGGGCGGCTCGGCCTGGCGGACGTCTCCGGCGGCACCTTTACCGTGACCAACCTCGGCATGTACGGGGTCCGGCAATTCAACCCCATCATCAATCCGCCGCAGTGCGCCATCCTGGCGATCGGCGCGGTGTCCCAGCGCCCCTTCGCAGGTGAGGGCTGCCTTGGCGTCAGGCCCGAGATGACCCTGACCTTGGCAGCCGACCACCGGGTCGTCGACGGCGCCGAAGCCGCAGCGTTCCTGAACGCGCTGCGCGAAAGGGTCGAGGAGCACGATGACGGCCGACTTTAACGGCCTCGACTTCAGGGGCAAGGTAGCGGTCATCACCGGAGCCGGCCAGGGCATCGGCCGGGCCATCGCCCTGACCTTTGCCAGGGCCGGCGCGAAGGTCATGCTCTTCGACTACCAAGAGGCGCAAGCGCTCGAACGCGAGCTCGAGGGCCATGAGGCGGCGGCGTTCAAGGTCGACGTAACGGACACGCAAGGCGTCCAGGAAGCCACTGCGCAGGTGATGCAAGCTTTCGGCCGCATCGACATTCTCGTCAATAACGCCGGCGTCATCTCCTCCAAACCCTTTACCGAGTGCTCCGAGAAAGACTGGGATCAGGTTCTAGACGTCAACTTGAAGGGCGTCTTCAACACCTGTCACGCCGTCTTCCCCATCATGATGGCCCAGCGCTACGGCAAGATCGTCAACGTCGCCTCGATCGCGGGCAAGCGAGGCGGAGGCGTCTTCGGCAACACCGTCTACGCGGCCTCCAAAGGCGGGGTCATCGCCCTCACCAAGGGGCTGGCTCGAGAAGGTGGGCCCTACGGCATCAATGTCAACGCCGTCTGCCCCGGGCCGACCAACACAGTCATGCTCAAGGATTTTGGCGGCGAAAGGCGGGAGAACTTCTTGAAATCCATTCCGCTGAGGCGATTTTCGGAACCCGAAGACATCGCTGGGATGGTCCTCTTTCTGGCTTCCGAGCTGGCGCGGCAGGTGACGGGCGAGATCAGCGATGTCGACGGGGGCATCATGATGGACTGAATGATGGACTGAATGATGGGCTGAGCACGACGGGAAACCTAGTGACACCTAGTGACTGTGCGTGACTGTGCCATCTTCACCTTCTTCAACAAAGGAGCGTGCATCGACCGTGGAGATGAGAGCCGTCGTCAAGCATCGCGCGGGATTTGGGGCCCGGCTCGAACATCTGCCCGTGCCCGAGCCGGGCGAAGGAGAGGTGCTCGTCAAGGTCAAGGCCGCCTCCATCTGCGGCACCGACCTTCACCTGTACGCCTGGAACGCCTGGGCGCAAGCTACCGTAGAGCGTGTGCCCTTCATCATGGGCCACGAGTTCTCGGGCGAAGTCGTCAAAGCCGGCCCGGGGGTCAGCGAAGTCGTCCCCGGCGACTACGTAGCGGGTGAAACGCATATTCCCTGCGGATCTTGCTATCAGTGCGACAATGGCCTCCAGCACATCTGCAAGAACCTGCTTCTCTTCGGCATCCACCGTGACGGCTGCTTTGCCGACTACACCCTCATCCCTGCGCTCTGCGCCCGCCGACTCCCACGAGCCATTCCGCCCGAAATCGGCGCCATGATGGAACCGCTTGGCACCTCACTGCGCGCCGCTCAGCAGGCGGGCGTCAGTGGAAACGTCGCGGTGGTCATCGGCTGCGGGCCGATAGGGCTGGGAATCATCGCAGCCGCCAAGGCGATGGGCGCAGCGACGATCGTCGCCCTGGACATAGCGGAGGAGCGGCTTGCCCTTGCCACCACGCTCGGGGCGACGGACGTGCTCAACCCCAGCACGAAGAGCACGGTCGCAGAGATTATGGCGATGACGGATGGGGTCGGCGCCGACGCCGTCATCGACGCCTCGGGGAGCGTAGAGGCCATACGCGACGGCTTTCGCTACCTGCGCAAGGGGGGCAGGGTCGTTCTGGTCGGCCTCCCCTCCAGGCCCCTCGAGCTCGACCTGGGCGCCGACGTGGTGTTCAAGGAGGCGACCGTCATAGGGGTCCATGGACGGGAGATGTTCAAGACCTGGACGACCACCGAAAACATGCTGCTCCGAGGCCTTCTCGACGTCAGGCCCATCATCTCGCACACCCTGCCGCTAGAGCGCTTCGAAGAGGGTGTTGCCCTCCTCATGGACGGGAAGAGCAGCAAGGTGATGTTGCTTCCTTAGGTCTTGATCGGAAGGCTCGAGCCGGAGCGAGACCGTTCCTGATCCCATGTGTACTAGGCTCGGCGGACGCGCTTGGCGGCCAACGCCAAATCGCGGTAGGCTAGGGCAGTTTCAACACGCCTGCAAGACAGGTTGCCTCGAGATCAGCAGACGGAGGGTTCACTTGAAGATTCACGAGTATCAGGCCAAGGAGCTTATGAAGGCTCGCGGCATCGCCGTGCCCGAAGGGAAAGTAGCGACCACGGTAGCGGAGGCCGCCAGTGCGGTGCGCCCGCTCATAGAGGCGACCGGCAACAAGGTCGTCGTCGTCAAGTCGCAGATCCACGCGGGCGGCCGCGGCAAGGGCCGCTTCAAGGAGCATCCCAGCCTCGCCGGCGTCAACGTGGTCTTAGACGGGCTCGAGGAGGGCGTTCCCGCCGCCGAGGCCAAGGTGCGCGAGCTGGCCGAAAAGATGCTCGGCTCGACCCTGGTGACCGTTCAGACGGGCGAGGAGGGCAAGGAGGTCAACCGGCTCTACGTCGAGCAGGGCATCAACATCGGCCGCGAACTCTACCTGGGCGTGGTCTTGGACCGCGGCATGGGCCGCAGCGTGATGATGGCCTCGACCGAGGGCGGCACCGAGATCGAGGAGGTCGCCGAGCACAGCCCCGAGAAGATCCTCCGCGAGGTTATAGACCCCGCCGTCGGCCTGACCAACTTCCAGGCGGCCCGCCTCGCCTTCGGCCTGGGCCTGTCGGGCGAGGCCTTCAAGAACGGCGTTAAGTTCATAAAGGCGCTGGCTTCGCTTGCTAGCGAGCTCGACACCGACATGATCGAGATCAACCCCTTGGTGGTGACCAAGGACGGCGGGGTGATGGCCTTGGACGGCAAAATGAGCTTCGACGCCAACGCCCTCTACCGCCACCCGGACATCGCCGCCATGCGCGACGAGTCCGAGGAGGACGCCGCCGAGCTCGAGGCCAGCGAGCACGACCTCTCCTTTATCTCCTTGGACGGCAGCATCGGCTGCATGGTGAACGGCGCAGGCCTGGCAATGTCGACGATGGACATCATCAAGCACGTGGGCGGCGAGCCCGCCAACTTTCTCGACGTAGGCGGCGGCGCCACCGCCGAAAAGGTCACCGCGGCCTTCAAGATCATCACCAAGGACCCCCAGGTCAGGGGCATCTTCGTCAACATCTTCGGCGGCATCATGAAGTGCGACACCATCGCCAACGGCGTGCTCGAGGCGGTCAAGGAGGTCGGCCTCGAGGTGCCGCTGGTGGTCCGGCTCGAGGGCACCAACGTCGAGCTGGGCAAGAGGATCATCGACGAGTCGGGGTTGAACGTCGTGAGCGCCAGCGACATGTTGGACGGCGCGCAGAAGATCGTGGAGTTGGCACAGTGAGCATCCTCGTAGGCAAGGACACCAGGCTGATCGTGCAGGGCCTCGGCGGCGCGGGCCAGTTCCACACCGACAAGGCCATCGCCTACGGCACCGAGGTCGTCGGCGCGGTGCGCCCCGGCAAGGGCGGCCAGACCGTGCGCTTCGAGGGTGAGACCGATCA
>JALZLY010000001.1 GCA_030858465.1 Deinococcota bacterium | reverse complement strand
GGGTAGGGACAGGTCACGACTTGAGCTCCCTTCCGCAACGTGGGCAAAGCGCCTTGGCCTGACGCTTCCGTATCTCTTCGGCGAACCCACCGGCTATGATGCCCGCCGGGAGGGCGAACACACCAAGGCAAAAAATGCTTATAATTGCCCCCAAAAATTTACCTAAGCTAGTGACCGGGTAAACATCTCCGTAGCCGGTAGTAGTTAGCATAGTTGCTCCCCACCACATCGCTTCGGGGATATTTGCAAACGCTTCAGGTTGAGCCTCGCTTTCTACGACGTACATTAAGCTCGACGCTAGAAGTAGCACGACTAGCACTATAGAAAGTGAAACAATAAGCTCCTCTTTCCTGGATTTGAATACCGCCCCCAGGGTGCGAATCGCGTTCGAGTATCGGTCTATCTTCATGACGCGGACCAGGCGGAAGAGGCGGAAAACTCGCAGTAATCTTAGTTCGATGGTGAGCCCTGTTAGGAAGAAGGGGAGGATGGCTAGAAGGTCAACGATGGCTAGAGGGGTGAACGCATAAGCCAAGCGCGGGTATCTTGTCGTTTGGAATTGTGGTTTTAGGTCGGCTACCCAAAGCCTCGAAAGATACTCAATTAAAAAGACGACTACCGAGAAAAGCTCGAAGCCTTGAAAAAAGGTCTCGTATTGCTCCCTTACCGGCTCGATGGTTTCAATGGCGACAGCAAGTACATTGAGTAGAATCAGAGCGAAAATAAAGGCATTGAACTTGCGGCTAATCTGATCAGGCCGGTCTGTTGATTCAAGAATTTCGAACCATCTTTGTTTGGTCATTGGCTTAAATAAGCGCCGGTCATGAAGACGAAGGCAATCCTCAGCCAGAACATGAACCGAGCACGTCCTTCTCTGTCGGAACCGTAGTAGCGTCGAGGCTGTCTATACCGTCGTGACACTCGCCATGGCGCCCCGTGCATAGTCGAATTGTCATTGCCCAGGCTAAGCCCCATCCGACCTTCCCCTCAACACCTTCTGCAAAGACCATCATCAGCGTACCAGACCGACACCGCCTTGCCAAGCTCACCCGCGGCTCTTTATCAGCAGGTGGCGCCGGAACTGCCGTTCTGGGCACGCCCGTCAAATTAGGGCGGACAGAGCCTCCGCCGCGTCGTCCAGCTTTAGCTCCCATTCCCAAGAGGTGGGGGATTGTAACGCCCTCTTGAAGCTCGTAGAAGGTCGCCCGGTCCGGCTTCTGACCCCTCGAGACCCGACCCCGGCGTGGTAGCCTGGAGCCGTTATGACCGATCCGTCCCCCTCCGACCTGTCCGGGCCCTCGAGCCTCACCATCATGGATCACCCGCTCATCCAGCACAAGCTGGCGATCCTTCGCGACAAGGCGACGGGCGTGCGCGACTTCCGGGCGCTCTGCACCGAGATCAGCATGCTCATGGCCTTTGAAGCGATGCGCGACCTGCCGCTCGAGGAGGCCCGCGTCCTGACGCCCGTCGCTAGCGCGCAGGTGAGGCGCCTGAGCGGCAAGAAGCTGGCGCTGGTGGCCATCTTGCGCGCGGGCCTGATCATGGCCGACGGCATCCTCACCCTGGTGCCGAGCGCCCGGGTGGGCCACATCGGCCTCTACCGCGACCCCGCGACCCTAAAACCCGTCGAGTACTACAACAAGCTGCCCGCCGACATCGCCGAGCGCGACATCTTCGTCCTGGACCCCATGCTGGCGACGGGCGGCAGCGCCGCCGCGGCGATTACCATCCTGAGGGACTTGGGCGCCAAGAGTATCAAGCTGCTCTGCATCATCGCCGCGCCCGAGGGCGTCGCGGTGATCGCGCGCCAGCACCCCGAGGTCGAGATTATCGTGGCCGCCCAGGACACCAGGCTGAACGACCACGGCTACATCGTGCCCGGCCTGGGTGACGCCGGCGACCGCATCTACGGCACCAAGTAGAGGGGTACAGAGGGACACCAGTAGAGGGGCACCAGTAGAGGGGCGCCAAGTAGAGGGGCACCAGTAGAGGGGCACCAGTAGAGGGGCGCCAAGTAGAGGGGCGCCAAGTAGAGGGGCCAAATGTGAAAGCTTCGCTGTCTCGTCTCGGCCCGGAAAGTAGAATGAGCCTGTGCGCCAGACCCTGCTGACCTTCTTGCCGGCGATCCTCCTCACCTTCCTTGTCGCGCTGGCGGCGGTGTCGCTCCTTGCGCCCCGGGTGCGCGCCTTTGCGCTGCGCATCGGCGCGGTGCAGCACGGCGGCGGTCGGCGCGTTCACCAGGGCGCCCTGCCCAACGTGGGCGGCCTGGCCATCTTCGCGGGCTTCGTCTTGGCGGTGCTGGTGGCGAGCGCCTTTTTCGGCGAGCGCTCAGAGCCCTACCGCCTGCAACTCTGGGCCATCATGCTCGGCGCCGCCCTGATGACCCTGGTCGGCTTCATGGACGACATCTGGGAGCTGCCGCCCTTCATGCGCCTGCTCTCGCAGTTCGTGGCCGCCGGCCTGTTGGTCGTCAACGGCGTGAGGATCGACTTCGTCACCAACTACTTTTTCGAGGGTTCGCCTTACCTCTTTTTCGGCGAGACCCTGGCTGTGCTCATCACCCTGTTATGGGTCGTCGGCTTCACCAACGCCTTCAACTTCATCGACGGCTTGGACGGCCTCTCCTCGGGGATGGCGGCGATCTCGAGTTTGAGCATCTTAGCCGTCGCCGTGCAGCTCCCCGACCAGGGCGCGACGGTCTTGCTCCTGGCCGCCCTGGCCGGGGCCTCCTTGGGTTTCTTGCGCCACAACTTCAACCCCGCCAAGATCATCATGGGCGACGCCGGCGCCTACATGATCGGCTACGTGCTCGCCGCCGTGAGCATCCTGGGTGCCTTGAAGGTCACGGCGGCCGTCACCGTGGCGGCGCCGATTCTGATTCTCGCCCTGCCGGTCCTCAATATCACCCAGGTGACGGTGAGAAGGCTCTCGCGCGGCGCCAACCCCGCGCGAGCGGCCAACGATCACATCCACGACCTGATCAGGCTGCGCAGCGGTTCGCAGCGCTTCACCGTCCTGGTCCTGTGGCTGGCGACCCTGGGCCTCGGCGCGCTGGGCATGCTGATCGCTCAGACGCCCAGCGCGCTCATCTACCTGACCGTCCTGTCGTCGGTCATCTTGCTCGCCACCACCAGTGCCCTGCGCGTGCGCGAGTCCGGCCGCGAGCGCCGCTCCGTCGAGGGGCCGGTCCCGGCCGCGACCGACCAGCCCTAGTGAAGCGCGTCTGCGTGGCCTTCGGGACGCGCCCCGAGGCCGTCAAGATGGCGCCGGTCGTCTACGCCTTGCGCGAAGAGGAGGGGCTTTCGCCGCTGGTCCTGGTCACCGGCCAGCACCGCGAGCAGCTCGACGACGTGCTCGGGGTCTTTGGCATCCTGCCGGACGCCGACCTGAAGGTGATGAGCGCCCGCCAGACCCTGCCCGAGCTCATTGCCCGCATCGTGCCGCGGGCGGCGGCTGCGCTGCGCGAGCTCAGGCCCGACTACGTCCTCGTCCACGGCGACACCCTGACCACCTTCGCCGTCTCCCTGGCGGCCTTTTACGAGGGCATTCCGCTCGGCCACGTCGAGGCCGGCCTGCGCAGCCACGACCTGGCGGAGCCCTTTCCCGAGGAGGCCAACCGCCGCCTCACCGACGTCCTGACCGACCTCGACCTGCCGCCGACGCCGCTGGCCAGGCGCAATTTACTGGCAGAGGGCAAGGATAAGGCGCGCATGGTGGTGACGGGCAATACCGAGGTCGACGCGGTGCATTACCTGGCGCCGCGGGTGACGCTGCCCGCACGGCTGCCGCCGGGGCCTTATGTGACCATCACCATGCATCGCCGCGAGAACCTGCCGGTCATGCGCGCGCTGGCCGGGGTCCTAGCCGACCTCGCCCGCTCTCGACCCGACCTCCTCTTCGTCTATCCCGTCCACCTGAACCCCGCCGTGCGCGAGGCGGTCTGGGCGGCGATGGCGGCGCCCAACATCCTGCTCGAGGACCCCTGGAGCTTTTCGGACATGCTGGCGCTCATGAAGGCGTCCGAGCTCATTATCACCGACTCGGGCGGCTTGCAAGAGGACGGCGCGACGCTGGGGGTGCCGGTGGTGGTCCTGCGCAACCTGACCGAGCGGCCCGAGGGCGTGACGGCCGGCGTTCTCAAGCTGGCGGGCAACGACCCCGAGGGGGTGCGAGGCGTGATCGCGCCGCTCCTGGAGGACCCCGAGAGGCTCCGGGCCATGCGCGGGCGCGAGAACCCTTACGGTGACGGCAGGGCCGGGCTGCGGGTTGCCAAAGCGGTCGCCTGGCGGCTCGGCCTGGCGGCGCGGCCGGAGGATTGGGGCCCGGAGGGTAGAGGAGTAGGGCAGTAGGGAAGCTCAGGAGGCGGGCTCGAGCTGAGCCCTGGAGAGGCCGCTCAGGCTGTTGAGCGCGCCCACGTGATAGGCCAGGTAGCGCGATAGCAGGCGCCAGAGGGGGAACAGATCGTCCGCTGGCTTACCCGCTGGGTCGCCTATGCTGCTCTCCAGCGCCTCGCGCACGGTGCCGAGCACCATCCGCTCCAGGAGCGCCAGGCTCTCCCCGGCGAGCGGCAAGCCGCTGTTGCAGCGCCCACAGGTCACGCCGCCCGCCGCTATATCGAAGCGAGGGGCAGCTCCATTCGCGCCGAGGTCGGACGCGCCGCAGTGGGCGCAACCCTGCAGGCGCGGGGTCAGGCCGGCCTGACGCAGGAGCTTCCAGGCGATGGTGAGCGCTACCCGTTCGGGGTCGTCATGCTGGGCCAGACCGCGCAGTCCGGCGGCCAGATAGCTGTACATCGACCCTCCGGGCGACTCACCGGGCTGCACGTCCGCGCTGAGCTTGTCGGCGAGTTCGGCCAGGAGATGGGCGAAGGGGTAGACCTCGGGGTGGCTCAGCTTGGCGAGCGCGCCGTTCAGGCTCACCTGGGTGATGACCGAGAGGTCCTCGTCGTTTTTGGCGTAGTGCTGCAAGGTGACGTGATGAAAGAGGCTCAAACGACCCAGGTTGCCGCCGGGCAGCTTGCCCTTGCGGGCCAGGCCCCGCCACTTGCCGCCCTCGCTAAAGAGCGTGACCACCACGTCACCGCTCGGCAGCTCCATGCGGCGGATGATGATGCCCTCCCGTAAGTGATAGCGCTGTGCCACATATCAGCTTACCAAAAGCAGCCCGACCGCAGGGAAAAGGCCCTACTGTCGCAGCAGGGCCTGTGAGTTTGCTTTGTCGCTCGGCTAGGTACCGACCTGCGGCTTTAGGGCCTTCGTCCGCTTACCAAGCCCATGATCAGCGTGACGACGAAGATGATGACGGCAATCCAGAACAACCACACGGCGATGGTGGATGCGGTGCCGGCGATACCGCCGAAGCCGAAAATGGCGGCGATGATGGCGATGACGAGAAAGATTATGGCGTAGCGTAGCATAACGGTTCCTCCAATCGAGTGTTGATCACTGCCTTGGTTATACTCAAGTTGCGGCAAAATTTTGGTAAGCCTCATTAATATCTCAGGCTTTGATGTCTCAGTTTTTGCGAGAGCGCCGGTCTTAGCTAGGGCGAGGGACTCAGCCGCGAAGCAGCACCGTCTCGCCGAGCGGGGTCAGGGTGATCTTCAGGGTGACCTTCAGGCCCGCCTCGAGCCTCAGGCTGTCGCCGCGCCTCAGGTGGCGAAAGTCGCCGTGCGGCAGGTCGATAAGGAGCTCGCCCTGCAAGACGAGCAGCCACAGCTCGCGCTCGAGCGTCTCGCCCCTGGGAGTGAGCAGCGCCTGTACCTCGAAGCCGGTGCCGGGCACCGGCCGGAGCCCGCCTCCGGCCGCCTTGGCGAGGTCGATGAGGTTGAGCGTTTCCACGGGTCAAGGGCGC